>NZ_MLYQ01000148.1:0-15749 GCF_001866725.1 Bacillus sp. MUM 13 | reverse complement strand
AAGTCATTTTACTCCTAAGTGGCCAGAATATTCAACCATTAATTATTAAATTTTCGGAATTTTAAAACTTTTATACATATTTCAAAAAAACTATATTCAACTATTGGTTTAATATTGTCTTGGTATTTAGCTTAAAAATTCTTTTAATGCAGGAAATTGCTGCATCGTTTCATGGTATCCCCTTTGAAACAGCTTGTTAAGTTTTGCAGGGTTGCGTTCAATTCTTCCTACATCCAATTTTTCTTCAGGGCGGATTATAAAAATGTTTCCTTTTGCTTCTTGTTCTTCCAAATATCTGACAGTCTCGTTATACAGATTATGACGGTGCATCATGGCACGCAGCAGGCCTTCATATTGGCTGTATTTCCGCTTGATGTACCAGCTAAAAGATTGCTGTTTTTTTAGATATCCTTTATTCCTTGTTAAAACAACAACATTTTTACTGTTCCCGTCTTTTTCGGATTTTAAAATAGGAATCGGATCTGATATGGCTCCATCCAAGAGGTATCTTCCTTCATAATTGATGATGGGGGCCATCATAGGGATCGAGCTTGAAGCTCTCAAGATTGTCAGTATGTTCTTGTCATGCTGCTGTTTATCATAATATACAGACTCTCCTGTCACACAGTCGGTAGTTCCCACGATGAATTTTTCTTCGGCGTCTCTAAATGCCTGGAAATCGAATGGCTCCAGGTCATTTGGCAGCTTATCAAAAATAAAATCCATTCCAAATAGCTCTCCCCTGCTGAGAAACCGTTTAAAAGAAATATATTCCGGATGTTTTATATAATCAATATTCACAATTTTATTTCTGTCCATCTGCCTCGCCACATAGGATGACCCATTGCATGCACCTGCCGAAACTCCTATTACATATGGCAGATATGTTTCATTCTCCATTAAATAGCGAAGCACTCCAGCAGTGTATACACCCCTCATTCCTCCGCCTTCGAGGACCAGTCCAGTTTGATTCATACTTTTCGCCTTCTTTGAATTAATATATGTCTTTAATTTTAAAAAATGGGAAATATCAATAATAAAAATGAACAATATATTTTATCACAGCCCTACTGATAATAAAACTAATTTGGCTTGGCTATTGTTATATCTATTTTTTGAAATAATAATTTCATTTTGAGTTTAAATCTTGTTAAAAGAAGGAATGAAAGAATATGTGAGAAATATTTCTCAGTCATTTAGGGAGGTTAAGGGATTGTGGATTAATAAACCATTTTTTAAATACGCAGCGGGCATTTTGCTGACTATATTAATTATCATTTCACTAGGGAAAATAGATTACGTGCTGTGGCCCATCCAGAAAACTATTGCCACTGTTTTTTTTCCTATCATTATCGCAGGATTGCTTTATTACATAATTAGGCCAGTTGTTACACTATTATCAAGATACCTCCCGAAAGCAATAAGTATTCTATCAGTTTTCTTGGCCATCGCCGGCATCATTTTTGCCATTGTTCATTTCGGAGGACCTGCAATCGGCGAACAAATACAAAATTTATCCGAAAAAGCGCCTGAAAAGGTTAAACAGCTTACAAATCAATCGCAGAAGGCATTGGATCACAATAACATTAGCTTTTTAAAAAGTTCAAACTTAAAGGAAAAGGCTCTTACTTATTTTAATGGTTTATCCAAAAGAATTGCAGGCAATGTAATAGAAATATTTACAACAATCACCAGCATAGCTGCTGTTCTCATTATTGTTCCGTTCCTATTGTTTTATTTTTTAAAGGATGATCATAAGCTGAGGCCTTTTTTATTAAAATACCTTCCTGATGAAGTATGCCATGAAGGAAATTTAATCCTTAAGGATGTGGATAAAACCCTTTCGACCTATATCATTGGGCAATTTATCATAGCAGTTGTCGACGGGGTCCTGATGTATATTGGCTACTTGATCATTGGTCTGGATTATGCACTTGTATTGGCCGTAATTGCGACATGCCTGACAGTAGTACCTGTACTAGGCCCATTTATGGGTGTCATCCCTGCCTTATTAATTGCTTTTCAAATGGATCCCTTTATGGCTGTCAAAGTGCTTATTGTCCTTCTCGCTGTACAGCAGGCAGAAGGACATCTGGTAACACCATTTGTTATGGGGAAAAGATTGAGCATCCATCCTATCACTATCATATTATTGCTTCTTGTAGCTAACTCTATTTATGGTTTTGTCGGGATTATTATAGCCATCCCTTTATATTCGGTAATTAAAACAATCATCAAAAATTTCCGCCGCTTTTATAAGTTAAAGCATCAGGCGGATAATAAAATAGTAGATATTTCTAAAGGAGAAAGCGGGCAGAAACATTAACTGCCTGCTTTCTCTTTTTGATGAAACGCTTAATGTATCAGTAATTAATAGTTCAATAAAAAGGCAAAGCCAAAAAACCCGCTTCTTTAACGTAAGCGGGTGGTCATTAATTTTTCTGCTGCCAATCACCCTAAGCGAATCCTCTCATGCCCGGTATAGACATTCAGAGAATCATTTCGGACAAATCCTATGGCTGTAATGCCCAGTTCTTCAGCAGCCTGCAGCGCAAGTTCGGTTGGGGCAGATTTGGATACAACAATTTCACAGCCGATTTTGGCAACTTTTAATAGAATTTCGGAGGAAATCCTGCCGCTGAAAACGAGAATTTTATCCTGGATGGAAATATTGTTTTTTAAACAATAACCATATATCTTATCAAGTGCATTATGGCGGCCAATATCCATTCTGCTGACTGTATTCCCTTCCAGGTCGGATAATACGGCATTATGCACACCGCCTGTTTTTTGGAACATCTCTGCCGAATCCTGGAGGTTTTTCATCAGGCGGAAACAATCATCAGGAGAAACCGTAACATGTATTTCTTTCATTTTTTTTGCTGTAAGGGCATCATTGACAAAAACAAACCCTTGTCTGCTCATCCCGCAGCACGAAGTTATGTATCGCTTATTTTGGAAGTTTTCAAAGAAAGGATTGATAGCATTTGTTTTAATATGAACAAATCCTTCCTTTTCCTGAACCCATATTTCTTCAATATCAGAAAACTTTTTTATGACTCCTTCAGATGCCAGATAGCCTATTGCCATATCTTCTATATATTCTGGTGTACACACCATCGTGACAAATTCTTTTCCGTTGATCTTAAGTGTCACCGGGTATTCGGTGACAACTTGGTCTTCTTTCCATGCTGCTTCTCCGTTAGAAAAACGAAGAATTTTTCTATTTGCTGCAAGAGGATTCATGATATTTCACTCCGTTTACATAATTTTTTTATCGAAAACAAAAACACTTACGCCTATATCTTCTTCCACCTTGATATCAGAAAATAAATGAACCAAGGTCGCTTCCATTAATTCATTCATGCCTTTAGGTGTCTCATTCTTATAAAGATCCTGTATTAGTTTCGTTCTCGCTGAATGAACCATATCACGCCCTTCAGGCGTTTTTGCAATAAATTTTTCCGTTGGCGTAAGGTTTCCATACAAGGTAGAAATGACCATATTCTCTGCAAAAACCGTTGTAATGCGCTCAGGCCCTTTTCCAAACAGTTCCTTGCGCAGTTTTCTAATAATATCGTTAAATTCATGAACTTTTTTGGACACAGTATACTTCACCTTCTGTTCATTTTCATTAAATGAATGATTGCCTTATTTCAATAATCTATAATAAATCATACTTTTGAAAATGAAAAGCGTTATGGCTTTCTTGAATAATTATAGACTTTATGTTGTCAGTTTCAAAATTCAGAGGTATAATGGCGAAGTTGGATCTCCAATAATGATTTTGTTGGAGGCCTATCAGACTGTATTTATATAATGGATTGGTACCTTGGTAGGGTTTGCTAATGAACTATTCCACCATGTAAGCGTTTCCTTTGGATTTTTATATCCCAAAGGTTTGTTTATCATGGTGGTTTTTTTATTTTTCGGCTCTGTCAAAGTTCCATGCCGATTTACTATGGGCAGATTGTGCGGCTTAAAGGAGTCCTCGCAGGCACCTATGCGCCAGAGGCTCCGCCTGCCTGCCGCTCTAAAATCAGCAGTGATAAAGAGCCTATTTTTAAGAAGGAAGGTTGCAGGATGGAACAAACAATAACAGCTGTAAAAAACATTACAGTTACAATCAATAATCAGCATTTTTCAGCAGCTCCGGGACAAACCGTACTGCAGATTTTAAATGAAAATCAAATTGAACATCCCCAGATTTGCTATGTACCTGAGGTGGATCCGATTCAAACCTGTGATACTTGTATTGTAGAGATTGACGGAAAGCTTGCCCGTTCATGTTCGACAATTGCAATGGATGGAATGAATATTGATTTAAATTCAAGTGGCGCAGTATCAGCCCGTACAGAAGCAATGGACCGCATATTAGAAAATCACTTGCTATATTGCACGGTTTGCGATAACAACAATGGAAATTGTAAGCTACATAATACTGCAGAAATGATGGGTATCGCACACCAGGCTTATCCTTATACACCTAAAGTAACAACAGATGCTGTAGATATGTCACACCCCTTCTATCGCTATGATGCAAATCAATGTATTGCCTGCGGACAATGTGTAGAAGTGTGCCAAAGCCTTCAGGTAAACGAAACAATCTCGATTGACTGGGAAGCAGAACGTCCCCGGGTTATTTGGGACAACAATGTGCCAATCAATGAATCTTCTTGTGTCGGCTGCGGGCAGTGTGTGACGATTTGCCCTTGCAACGCTTTAATGGAAAAGTCAATGCTTGGCGAAGCAGGCTTTATGACTGGCCTTGAAGATGAATTGCTTTCTCCGATGATTGATTTAATTAAAGAAGTTGAACCAGATTACACGACGATTTTTGCTGTTTCTGAAGTTGAAGCCGCTATGCGTGAAACACGCACCAAAAAAACAAAAACTGTCTGCACATTCTGCGGTGTTGGCTGTTCATTTGAAGTTTGGACGAAGGACCGCAAAATACTTAAAGTGCAGCCTGTTCATGAGGCACCAGTAAATGCTATTTCTACTTGTGTTAAAGGGAAATTCGGCTGGGATTTCGTGAATTCTGAGCAGCGCATCACCACTCCTTTAATCCGTAAAGATGGTGAATTCGTTGAAGCTTCCTGGGATGAGGCGCTTGATTTAGTAGCAAATAAACTGGGCAATATCAAAACGCAATATGGAAACGGGTCTGTTGGGTTCATTTCTTCTTCTAAGATTACCAATGAAGAAAACTATGTGATTCAGAAGCTGGCGCGCCAGGTATTCCAGACAAACAATGTTGATAACTGTTCACGTTATTGCCAGTCCCCTGCTACAGACGGTTTATTCCGCACAGTGGGTATGGGCGGTGACGCAGGTACAATAAAAGATATTGCACAAGCAGGTCTTGTTATCATAGTAGGTGCCAACCCTGCGGAAGGTCACCCAGTATTAGCAACACGTGTAAAACGTGCTCATAAAATCCATGGACAAAAACTTATTGTTTCTGATCTCCGGAAAAACGAAATGGCTGAGCGTTCTGATATCTTCATTAGTCCTAAACAAGGCACCGACCAGGTTTGGCTAATGGCTGTTACGAAATATATCATTGATAATGGCTGGCACGATCAGGAATTCATCAATGAAAATGTTAACTTCTTTGAAGATTTTAAAATGGTTCTAGAAAAATACACACTTGAATATGCAGAAAAAATTACAGGAATCTCAAAAGCAAATCTTATCAATGTAGCTGAAACTATTCGCGATGCAGACGGAACATGTATTCTTTGGGGAATGGGTGTCACCCAAAATACCGGTGGATCAGATACTTCTGCTGCTATTTCTAACTTGCTTCTTGCAACAGGAAACTATCGCCGTCCTGGTGCAGGCGCATACCCTCTCCGGGGACATAACAATGTACAAGGCGCATGTGATATGGGTACACTTCCGGGGTGGCTTCCAGGATATCAGCATATTACAGATGATGCAGCCCGTGCTAAGTTTGAAAATGCATATGGAGTTAAAATCGATGGAACACCAGGCCTTGATAATATTCAAATGCTTCATGCTATTGGAGAAGGAAAAATGAAGGCTATGTATCT
Organism: Bacillus sp. MUM 13; assembly: GCF_001866725.1. Classification (NCBI taxonomy): domain Bacteria; kingdom Bacillati; phylum Bacillota; class Bacilli; order Caryophanales; family Bacillaceae; genus Bacillus; species Bacillus sp. MUM 13. The sequence goes on along the minus strand of NZ_MLYQ01000148.1, from coordinate 9,690 downwards.
TGTTGGTGAAGACATGGCGCTTGTGGATTCCAATGCAAACCATGTTCATGAAATCTTATCAAGCCTTGAATTCTTTGTCGTTCAGGATATATTCCTGTCAAGAACTGCTCAATATGCAGATGTCATTCTGCCTGCAACACCATCATTAGAAAAAGATGGAACATTTACTAATACAGAGCGCCGTGTTCAAAGACTATATCAAGTCCTTCCAACGCTAGGTGATTCTAGGCCTGACTGGTGGATTGTACAGGAGGTAGCAAACCGTCTTGGTGCTGGCTGGAACTACAGCCATCCTAGTGATATTTACGATGAAATGGCAAGCCTTTCTCCGCTGTTTTCTGGAGCTAATTATGAAGTGCTGGAAGGATGGAACAGTTTCCTTTGGGGCAGTTTCGAAGGCGAAAGCACCCCGCTTCTATATGTGGATGGATTTAACTTCCCTGATAAAAAGGCGCGCTTTGCCCTTTCTGATTGGGTACTTCCTGCAGAATTCCCGGAAGAATATGATCTTCATATCAATAATGGAAGAATGCTGGAGCATTTCCACGAAGGAAATATGACAAATAAATCAAAAGGTATTCAATCCAAAGTGCCGGAAATTTTCGTTGAGGTCTCTCCTGAACTGGCAAAAGAACGCGGCATAAATGATGGATCTCTTGTCCGTCTGGTATCTCCATTTGGTGCATTGAAGTTAAATGCATTAGTAACAGACCGGGTGAAAAACAATGAAATTTATCTTCCGATGAATTCAACTGATAAAGATTCAGCTATCAACTTCCTTACAGGCCCAGCTATGGATCAGCGTACCCATACGCCTGCCTATAAACAGACAAAGGTGAGAATGGAAGTTCTTCGCACGGATGGCGAAACCCCTCTTCCGGCTTCTAATCCGCGCAATAAAAAACGCAACCCTCAAAATGGTGTTGAAGTTCAGCGCAAATGGAATCGTGAAGGATATGTTTCTCTCACTGATTATTGAAAGGAGAAAAAGAGAAGTGGCAGAGCCAATTACTTTTATTAAAAAAACGGTATTAACAAAAGAAGAACAAAGGCAGCAAAAGCTTGAAGAATTGACAGCACTTCTTGCTGAAAATGATGATTCCTTGAATAAGATTATGGGGATTATTGGTGAATTGAATGATATAGGTGTTCTTCAGGCTGCGCATTCAATGATTAGTGCTAAAGAAAAAATTGCCAAAATCGGACTTGAACAAATAACCCGTGAACCGGTAACCAATTTGATCAATACACTGATGGGAGCAACAGGCGCGCTGATGAGCGCTGATTCTGAAGCAGCCACAAAGCTTGTAAAAGGCGCTGTCGCTGGCATGGATTCAGGCAGTGACTTCCTGAAAAGCAATCAGAAAATTAAAATCCGCGACCTTATGAAAGTGATGAATGATCCGGATATTAATAGAACATTAGGATTTGGGATTCACTTTTTAAGAGGCATGGGAAAAGAATTAAAGAATTAAAGAAATGCAGTCAAAAGTATTTTGGAAACTAAATTAAGCATCAAATAATAAAGAACCCGTCTCTAAATAGGTTTAGAGGCGGGCCATTTATGTAAACATATAGATTATAAATATTATTTTGGAAAATCGGCTAATTTGCCTTTACATAGAAGTATAAACAGCCCCTTGCTGGATAATTTACGGTTTAATGATAGAAGTATCCCTTCTATCTTAAATAGGTTCCATAGCTCTCGTTTTCCATTATGGAAAATAAGTTGCTGTGAGTTCCAGAATAGATTGCGATTTTACGAGGAGGAAACAGGATGGGATTTAGAACACCGGTGCAGATTGCAGAATTTGCAGCAGAAACAGGAGCTAAGAAGGCTGCTCTGCCAATAAGCAGTATGCTTCTTTTAGGTTTTTTGGGAGGTGCCTTCATATCCTTGGGATTTTTGCTGGATATTAGGGTCATCGCTGATATACCAAAGGATTGGGGTACCTTTGGGTCTTTCCTGGGTGCTGCTGTCTTTCCATTAGGACTTATTTTAATTATCATTGCAGGAGGAGAATTGCTTACCGGAAATATGATGGCCGTGCCAATGGCCGTGCTGTCGAAGAAAATATCTGTTGGCAGCTTAATCAGAAACTGGTTCTGGGTTACGATTGCTAACTTTATTGGAGCAATTTTTGTAGCATATTTCTTTGGTCATGTAGTAGGTTTAACAGAGGCTGGTCCGTTCCTGCATAAAACAGTTGCTGTAGCACAAGCTAAATTAGATGCTACTTTTGTACAGGCTTTAGTCTCTGCTGTCGGCTGTAATTGGCTGGTTGGCCTTGCAGTATGGATGGCTTACAGTGCAGAAAGCATCGGCGGGAAGATTCTTGCAATCTGGTTCCCTATCATGGGATTTGTTGCTATTGGGTTCCAGCACGTTGTTGCAAATATGTTTGTCATTCCCGCTGCAATTTTTGCAGGTTCGTTCACTTGGATGGATTACCTTTCTAATTTTGTACCAGTATTTATCGGTAATGCAATTGGCGGAGCTGTTTTAATCTCTGTAGTATATTGGGCGGCATATTTGCGCAAGCAGCCGACAACATTATTATCCAATGAAAAAAAGTAATCATTTAATTGAACAGCTAAAAGAGGAATGGTGCCATTTATGGCGCTTTCCTCTTTTTTTGCTTTCGGATTAGGAACCGGTACAGCTTGAAGTACCATTTAATTTTTGTGCGGGCCGGCTTTTGCGCTTTCTTTTTCGTAAGATAGATATCTTCTTTGTCTAGGGCATATTCCTTCGCAAGAACCAGCCCTAGATTTGTCTCCCCCTCTTTATTGATAACAATTTTATAAGGAATATGATATTTCGATGCAAGAATTATATATTTATTCAAATGAGAAACATCTACTTTGCCATTCAGAAGCAATTTTGCATCTTTATGTTCCTTCATCAATCCAGACAATTCTTCATAAATCTGAGTCTCCCTAATCTGGGCCTGTGTTAATACAACGATAACTCTCTCCCTGAAGGTTCCAAGAAACTTCTTTTTTTCATCCTGTTTTATCTCCTTTTTCCCATGTATCCCCTGATGCAGAATTTCATCAACATTTAGCCTGGACACTCTCCTGCCCCCTCCTTTTATCTATCTATACTTTATGGACTTTTTAAGATAATGTGCAATTAAATGCATGAAAGCAGGATAATTAACACTCCCGCTGTAAAAAATAGCAAAGAATTTATTTTATTACAGGATGTGAAGGAATGGACTTCTTTAAGGCACAAGGAACTCTAGAAACAGCGGAGTGGATATTAAGAGCCGTCTATTCTTTTTTCTTTTTGATTCTTTCAGCGAAATGCATGGGACGCAGGGCCATTTCACAAATGGGGCTGCTGGATTTCATTATGGCTCTCATAATAGGCAACATTCTTGCCCATCCTCTCTCGGATCCGAGATTGGGTATAAAGGGTTCCAGTATTTCCATGTCTGTGCTGGTTTTTTTATATACGGCAATTTCTTTTTTAAGTTTAAAATGGAAAACTCTGAGGTACATTATTGACCCTCCACCCTTCCCTCTAATAAAAGATGGCCGGATTATTTACCGGAACTTATGGAGGGCAAGAATTTCTTTGGACTATTTGCTGGCAAGCCTGCGGGGTGAAAAAATAACAGACCCAAAAAAAGTAGCTTTGGCTTTGTGGGAACAAAATGGCAGTGTTTCATGTTTTTTAAAAACGGAGCATGATCCAATGACTCCAAAGCAGTTTAAATTGCAGGTTGCCCCCTTCTATATGCCGGTAACTGTTATCAAGGAAGGAAAAATAATTGAAGAAGAGCTGAAGTTGATCGGAAAAGATATGAACTGGCTTTTACGGAAAGTTGATCCTGCTGAAATCAAGAACATATTATTGGCGGTACATACACAAGATGATAAACTGGACATGTTTTACTATAAGTAAAGGGGAAATCTCTGTTCAAAGAGATTTCCCCTTTTTCTGCTTAAGTCTCCAATAGTTCGCTCAGAAGGACGGAAGCCATTCCTCTTCTTGATTCGGTAAACGCAAGGGAATCAAGATAATACCCCCCATCAGAAAAGTGCAGAAAGTAACATGTACTTTTAATCCTTCGATAAAGATACGAGTGAAATGAAGCCCGCAAAAGCCTGTTTCTTATGAACGGCTACACGAATTATGCTCCCCGGTTTTAATTTTAACTATTTTCTTACCGTCATCATAGACAGGCAGTGCCGCATAGAATTAATGGATGAAAAAGGTTAAAAAGGATGGGGATTCATGAAAAAAACAGTTTTTTTATTATTCGCTGCATGCTTCATATTCTTTTTTGTTCAGCCTGCATATGGCCAGGGCAGCCAGCTGATTATCATTAATAAATCAAACAACCAGCTGGGGTATTATGAAAATAGCCGTCTCAAGGAGGTCTTCAAAGTAGCTACAGGGAAAGTTTCATCATACACACCGGAAGGCAAGTTCAAAATTGTCAACAAGATTGTCAATCGTCCGTACTACACTGGACATATACCGGGAGGAGATCCCCGAAACCCATTAGGAAACAGATGGCTCGGATTGAATGCAAGGGGAACATGGGGAACCACATACGCCATTCATGGCAATAATAATCCTGGTTCAATTGGAAAATATGTTAGCGCGGGCTGCATAAGAATGTATAATAACGAAGTGCAATGGCTCTTTTCCAAAGTGAAAATTAATACACCTGTCATCATTGCAGCAACTGGAAAAACGTTTAATGAGATTGCCAGGATAAACGGCTATAAAGTAAGTGATACTACTGTACCTATTCCTTCAAGTATTGTTTTAAAGAAAGGAAGCAAGGGGCCAGCGGTGAAATCCCTTCAAAGCAGGTTATCCTCTCTGGGTTACAGCACGAAAGGAATCGATGGGATATATGGTGCTAACACTGTAAGTGCTGTGAAAAAATTTCAAATTGCAAATGGATTGAAAGCAGATGGAATTGCAGGCCCTGCAACTAAAAAAGCTTTAAAGTTGTAACAGCTTAAAAGAGGCCTCTTTTGAAGCCTCTTTTTTATTGGCTCTTTTATGATCTTGGAGGATTCTTATGTTAAGCCGGGATGATTGCCAGTATAAATCCCAGGCCCAACTCACGCCCCGCGGAAAGCAAGTATACTGGAGTGGAAATCAACCACCAAGTTCCCTAAACCACAAAGTTAACCAACACATCCTTTATAAAAATTTTTTAATTTTCTAATAAATTAAAAATGTGGTATAATTTTTCTGAATTTAATGTTTCCTGAACAGGCGAGATTCGCCCTTTCAACGTTTTGCTGGCGCATGCATTTGATAACTGTGTTCCAGAAAAAATTGTACGGTCACTCTCCAATCAACAGGTCTGAAATGCAAGTAAACAGAATGAAAAAATCGATATCTATACATAACAGGGAGGATTTTGCAATGGATGAAACACTTTTATGGATTATTAAAGGTTTGCTTATAATAGGGTTTGTGGGCATGTTTGCTGTGCTAGGCGTCATTAAAGGAGAAGAATAATAGCGAGCTAAAAGGGGGTGTTCCTGGAAACTCCCTTTTACTTTTGCAGCGGCTGTTTTCGTAAAGAGTGTTATTTTTAAGAGTTTTTATGGATCAATAACTAAAGTTACATATATCAGCAGGGGCAGATAGCAATTTAGGAGGAAGTAATATGTCATTCGTATTCAGAAAAACAACTATGGAAGATATAGATATTTTACTTCCAATTCAAAAAGCCTCCTTTCAACAGGACTTGGAAAAATACGAGGACTTTGAAACTAATCCGGCTTGTGAAACATTTGAAAAATTAGCTGAAAATATCAAAAAATATCATCACTATACCATTTTACACGGAGAAACCGTTATCGGTGCTATTGATGTAAGGGGTAATAATGAGCGTATGCACTTAGATAAAGTCTTTATTTCTCCTTTCAATCAAAATAATGGTGCAGGCACTGCGGCTATTCAGTTTCTTGAAGAACAATTTCCAAATGTTAGATTATGGACTTTGTATACGCCTTATTTAAGTTTTCGTAATCATTATTTTTACGAGAAATTCGGATACAGAAAGACCAAAGAGGTTCAGCTTACGCCTAAGTTAATTTTATTTAAATACGAGAAATCACCATGTGTGCTGTTGTCAGAATAGGAACCTTCTTAGAGAGACCATCTTTAGGTGGTTTTTTTTAATTGGCTATGCTAAAGAAACAGGTTGATTTATAGGATTCTATTGCCGAGGAATTGAAACCGCACTAAATAAAGCTGGAAATACTTCGGTGAAACACTATTGAACCAGATTACTGTATAAACAGTCACTACTATGCTCGTGAATCAGGCCCTTTATTTTAGCGGATTTCTTATAGTAGCAGCTTTATCAATGCAGATTAAAGAGTGTGGGCCGATATATTTTCCATTGGCGAATAAGTACACTTCGTTTAATTCTCTTCCCCTTCCCTCCAGTCATTAGATTATCTTAACCGAAGTGACAAAAGGATTCAGCTGATTTCCCCCTTCATCCATGCGGCCATTGTTTTCAAGTATTCAAGAATGTATGTTAACCAATAGTCCACAGTCACGCTTCTAAATCAAGTGAAGATTAACCCTATTCCCTATCAAGGAACTAAGAGAACTCTTTCAACAAGTATAGTGCAGATTTTTACAAAGCAAAAAAGAAAAAGCATGAGCTTTATATGCCATGCTTTTTTACCAATCATCAGTATATTCCAGCAAACGGTCTATATCAATTAAATGTCCGCCAAGTTCGATATCTTCACTCGCGATTTCTGCTGTTTCTTCCAGTAACTGATCAATATCAATTGTCGGCATATGCCTTTAGCCTCCTTAAAAACGAAACTTTAACGGTAAAAATGCTGTTTATGTTTTTTACCCTTATATGTATTCTAATAAACGTTTCGGATCAGGTCTGCTAATTGTGAGGGTTATCATTTTTACTTAATAATTGTCATTTTACTGTTACTAAACTGAAATACTACTGAATGTTGCAGTCTTTTAGATAATTGGAGGAAATGGAAAAAGCCTGAATAAACCATATTCAGGCTGCAGATATTATGAAGGACATTTTAGGTTAAGCAGGGCATTTCTTTTCTCCGCTAATGTACAGACGACAATTAATTAATTCTGAATGCGGGGCTGCCATTATAATTCACCGATATGTTATTCTTTATCGGCGGAAAAGACTTTTTTTGTATTTTCGTTTATTTGAATTAGGACCTGCTGAAGCAAGTTAAGATTCTCCTCTGAAATCCCATTGAGCAGCTGCTTTCCATATAACCCTTCTATAAAAGGATACAAATGTTCTTTCAGATTTTTTCCTGCTTCAGTAATGTGAATGAGAAAGGAACGTCTGTCTTCTTTATTTGGCCTTCTCTCGATAAGGAGTTTTCTTTCCAGGATATCCAGGATTCTGGTTAATGTCGCCTGGTCTTTATCAGTTTTTTGCGATAATTCCTTTTGAGTCACTCCATCATGGATTCCGAGGCTTTTCAATACTGACCATTGTTCAGGAGTAACTTCGTATTCTTTCAATTGTAATGCCAGGAATCGCAGAAGATTACGGCTAGTTTGTGAGATCAGCATTCCAACTGGCTCTTTTTCCTTAAGAATTTTCTTCATAAATCTCTTATCCTTCCGGAATTTTAATTTTTATATACCTTCATTCTAACATAAATATAAAAATATATGAGGGGCCGCTGTGAAACGGCCATGATAAATAAACCATCAGCAGATATTTTGATGCTGGCTAAAGGATTGGAAATACATATTTGTAAATAATTGTAATAGTTTTTGGCTTTTCCTTCAATAATTATTTTTCAATTAATAAGAAAGTTAATCTTGGTTTATTGCCAATAAAAATCATGTGCAGATTGGTTTATCCTTTTTTAAAAACGGTAATAAACATTTAAAACAGTTATATTGCAATATAGTATATTTTTGGCTCTGTTAATCTAATCTGCTGTTTACCTTTTGAGGTACTACATCAAAATAGAGAGTAAAATCATCATGGATTGTTAACAGAGCCTCATCCTAACTAATTGAGGTGTCAACATGGAACAAGCGCATCCGGCAAAAAAATCAGCCCGTGCAAAATCTGACAAAAAAGTAATTACAGCAGTTTCCACACTTAATAAACCAAAAGAAGGGCTGAAAAGGAAACTGCAGGCAAGGCATATTACCATGATTTCACTGGGGGGAACAATAGGTACAGGCTTGTTTCTCGCCAGCGGGAATGCAATTCATACAGCCGGCCCCGGCGGTGCTTTGCTAGCATATGGTCTTGTTGGCATCATGGTCTTTTTCCTGATGACCAGCCTTGCTGAAATGGCTGCTTATATGCCTATTGCAGGTTCCTTCAGCGTATATTCATCTAAGTTTGTGGATGAGTCCCTTGGTTTTGCAATGGGCTGGAATTATTGGTATAGCTGGGCAGTGACTATCGCAGCAGAATTATCGGCTGTAGGATTGGTCATGAAATATTGGTTTCCTGATATTCCAACTATATTATGGAGTGCCATTTGTTTAGCCATATTATTTTTTATTAATATCCTTTCTGTTAAAAGCTTTGGTGAATCAGAATACTGGTTTGCTCTTATAAAAGTAATCACAGTCATCATTTTTATTATAACTGGGATATTAATGATTGCGGGAATCATGGGGGGAGATAGTATTGGAGTTAAAAATTTCACTGTCGCTGATGCCCCGATACATGGAGGTTTCTTCTCAGTACTTGGAATTTTCATGGCAGCTGGCTTTTCTTTTCAGGGAACTGAATTATTGGGAGTAACTGCTGGCGAGAGCAAGAATCCGGAAAAACATGTACCAAAAGCAGTAAAACAAGTGTTTTGGAGAATCCTTTTATTTTATATCTTAACCATTACTGTAATCGGTTTAATTATTCCCTATACAACGCCTGAGCTGGCTGCATCTGATGATGTTACTGTCAGTCCATTTACATTGGTTTTTGAAAAAGTGGGTTTTGCTTTTGCAACCTCTGTAATGAATTCTATCATTCTTACAGCCATCCTTTCTGCTGGTAATTCTGGAATGTATGCAGCGGCTAGGATGCTTTGGAATATGGCTAAAGAAGGACAAGCTCCAAAAGCTCTTGGAAAGGTAAATTCAAAAGGAATTCCTGTAAATGCCCTAATATTGACATCCCTAGTAGGCTGCCTGGCATTTTTATCTTCCCTATTCGGTGATGGTGAGGTATATACTTGGCTCCTGAATGCCGCTGGTCTATCAGGGTTCATAGCTTGGCTGGGCATAGCCCTTAGCCACTATAGATTCAGACGGGCCTTTATCATTCAAAAGAAGAGTATAGATGAGCTCCCGTACAAAGCAAAATGGTTTCCTTTTGGCCCGATTTTTGCTTTCACCCTCTGCGCTATTATCATAGTGGGCCAAAATTACTCTGCCTTCACTGGCGGAGCCATTGACTGGCGTGGAATATTGGTTTCATATGTAAGTTTACCGATTTTTATTATTTTGTGGCTAGGCTATAAATTCATAAGAAAAACTAAAGTTGTAAAATTATCTGATTGTATTTTGGAAAAAGGAAAATAATAATAGTGCCCTTCTTCTAATATTAATTTTAGCGAAGAGGGGTCTTTGTTTTTTTGATTTGGCTCTTTTCTTAAAGATTGGTGTTACTTAAATAGTTCTCGAGGCAATTCCATGTTATAGCAGATTGATTGGAG
>NZ_MLYQ01000147.1:0-10928 GCF_001866725.1 Bacillus sp. MUM 13 | reverse complement strand
GAGATATGAAACGTATTAGGTGTGAATTATTTTGGCTCTTTTTTTAAAGAATCATTTTAATTAAAGAGTTCTGCGAGGCTATCCCGTTGTTAAACCGGTTTGATTGGAGTGTAAGGTGCGAGACTCCTGTGGGATTAGCAGGAAGGTGAGACCCCGCAAGCATTGCTTGTGAGGCTCACTGCCCGCCCCACGGAAAGCGGGCATCCTTGAGCGGAAATCAACCCCTTGTTCCATAGGAGCAAAGATAACGAAAACAGCCTTTGTCAAAGCAAAAAGAGAAGTGCAGATTTTTCACGGCAGACAAAATAAGAAGTATAATAATAAAGAAAAATTCAAATTTTTGAAAGGGGAGGATGAAAGATGGATTTACAAGTAACTGATAAAACTGCTCTTGTTGTAGCTTCAAGCCAGGGGCTAGGGAAGGCAATTGCAGAGGAACTGTTAAAAGAGGGAGCAAATGTGATGCTGACAGGCAGAAATGGCGAGAAACTTGCCAAGCTTGCTGAAGATCTCAATAGGCTGGGATATGGCCGGGCAGCTTATATTAAAACTGACATCACCAAAGCTGAAGATATCAGCGCTATGGTGAAAGCTGCTGTATCTGAGTTTGGACGATTGGATATTTTAGTTAATAATGCCGGCGGCCCTCCTGCAGGTTCGTTTGAAGATTTATCAGATGAAGACTGGCAGAATGCGTTCGAGCTGAATTTATTGAGTTACATACGGATCATTAGGGAGAGCCTGCCGCACCTGAAAAGGAATGGCGGAAAAATTGTCAATATAGCTTCATCTTCCATCAAGGAACCCCTCCAGGGAATGGCTTTGTCGAATACCTTCCGAACAGGAATCGTGGGCTTGGCCAAGACCCTGGCAGCAGAGCTTGCACCACATGATATCCTTATCAACACTGTCGGTCCGGGAAGGATTGCGACAGACCGGGTTGCTCAGCTTGATAAAATCAATGGAGATAAAAAGGGAATCAGCGCTGAAGAAATGAAACAAACCATGTTATCCTCCATTCCGCTGGGACGCTACGGGGAGCCGGAGGAGTTCGCGAGGTTTGCTGCTTTCTTAGTATCAGGAGCAAATACCTATATGACCGGACAGGCATTCTTAGTGGATGGCGGTATGGTGAAATCGATTTAACATCATGATAAAAAAATATAACGTTTGATATAGGAGCTGGCATTATGGGTTTGGATAAAAAAATTACAGCAATAGGGTTTATTGGAACTGGAGTTATGGGGAAAAGCATGGCACGCCACCTGCTGGACGCAGGGTTTGAACTGTTCGTTTATAACCGGAGCAAGGAGAAAGCGGAGGAGCTTCTCGCAAAAGGCGCAAAATGGGCTGTGTCTCCAGGAGAACTTGCGAAAAAGGCAGATGTGATTATTTCTATAGTAGGGTATCCTCAAGATGTAGAAGAGGTTTACTTAGGTAAAGACGGAGTCGTCGTAAATGCCAAGGAAGGCACTTATCTGATTGACATGACCACTTCGACTCCATCGCTTGCTGAAAAGATTTATCATGCGGCAAAGAGTAAAGGGCTGAAAGCTCTGGATGCACCTGTTTCTGGAGGAGATATTGGGGCACGGGATGCAAAATTGGCGATCATGGCTGGCGGTGATGAAGAAGACTTCAGGGAGATGAAGCAAATTTTTGATTTGCTTGGCACAAATGTTGTATATCAGGGACCTGCAGGCTCAGGGCAGCATACAAAAATGTGTAATCAGATTGCCATTGCTTCCAATATGATTGGAGTTACGGAAGCAATTGTTTATGCAAAAAAGGCAGGGCTTAATCCGGAAACTGTGTTAAAAAGCATCTCCACAGGAGCTGCCGGAAGCTGGTCATTGTCTAACCTTGCACCTAGAATGGTGAAAGGAGATTTTGAACCTGGATTTTTCATTAAGCATTTTATTAAAGATATGAAAATCGCTTTAGAGGAAGCAAAAAGGATGGATATGGAAGTACCCGGTCTTTCTCTTGCAGAATCACTTTATGAAAAGCTTTCTCGTGATGGAGAGGAAAACAGCGGTACACAGGCATTATATAAGTACTGGAAATGAATTTTGAGGTAATTTTGTGCAACTAAGTCAAAGCAGGGGTTTCGAATGAATAGAAAAAGCATGCTGCCCATGGCAGTATGCTTTTTCTATTATGAAGCTTGATTTCCTGCAGCTGGGCTTATTTCGAAAGGAACTTTTCCATTCGATCCAGAGCTGTTTTTAACGTTTCTAATGAATAAGCGAAGGATATGCGGAAATATCCTTCACCCAACGGAGAAAACGCATCCCCGGGAACAACCGCGACTTTTGCTTTTTCAACAAGTTCAAGACAAAAAGCCAATGAAGTATCGTAATTTGCCGGGATTTTGACAAAAAAGTAAAAGGCACCGTCTGGCTTAACGATTTCAAGATTCATGTCAACTAAACGCTGGAATACATATTCCCGTCTTTTTGAGTATTCTTCTTTCATAGGCAGTGAATCATTAAAGCCCTCTGTCAGTGCGGCAATCGCAGCTTTTTGGGAAACTGAAGATGCGCAGGCTACATTATATTGGTGGACCTTTAAGATATGCCGGCAAATGGAAGCAGGTGCGAATAAAAAACCGATTCTCCAGCCTGTCATGGAATGGGATTTGGATAATCCATTAAGGAGAATGGTCTGATCCCTTAGGAACTCCGCGATTGAGGAGTGTTTTTGTTCATAAACTAGCTCACTGTATATTTCATCAGCCAGAATGAATATATCACGGCCTTTTACAAGTTCAGCGATTGATTGCAGCTCTTCCCTGCTTAACGTTACACCGGTCGGATTGGACGGGTAGGGAAGGACAATGCAGCGGGTATTTTCTGTTATGTACGATTGGATGATTTCTGCAGTCAGCCGAAAGCCGTTGGACCTTGTATCTGCATATATGGGGCTTGCGCCGCACATTTTAATGAGGGGTTCATACCCGGGGTAAACTGGACCCGGGAGGATGACTTCACATCCTGGGCTAAGAATTGTCCTGAAGGCAATGTCAATGGCTTCACTGGCACCGGCAGTGACAATGATTTCATCGTCTGCCTTGTACTTTAGCTGATATTTCTTTTGTACATATTGTGATGCGGCTTCTCTCAGTTCGATGAATCCGGCATTATGTGTATAAACAGTGTAATCCTGGTCGATGGCAAGCTTAGCGGCCTCTTTAATATGCGCCGGAGTCGGAAAGTCAGGCTGGCCAAGTGTCAATGAAAGAGTGCCTTCAATGTGGGCTACCATATTGTAAAATTTTCTGATTCCGGAAATCTCTATTTCTTTGACAAGTGGATTGAGTAAATGTTCCATAAGCAGTGGTGCCTCCTTTTCTTTCATTCATTTTATCATTTTACGGCAGCTGAATACCATTGATATTTACACAGCTTTTCAGAAGGATTATTTTTGACTATAATGAAGTAGGCATTGGTATTGATACATAGAGCATGAGCAAATTTTTAATGAGGATATGATATTGTGATACGAATATGCAGAATCGGAAATGATCATGAACCCGTTTTTGGGTCATCATTGGAAGATGTAAAAGATAATAATATTCAGTGGCATTGGGCGGATTTTTATAATCCTGATGAGCAGGAAATGAAAATGCTGACAGATTTCTATCATTTTCACCCTTTGGCTATTGAGGATTGTATGGATAATTTCAATCAGCGCCCAAAAATGGATTTTTATGAAGATTATCAGTTTCTGGTCATACATTCTCTTGAACAGAAGGGGCTTAGTGCAGTAGAATTGGATATGTTTGTCGGGGAAAATTTTATTGTAACGTTTCATAAGGAGCCTGTTCCGGAACTGGAAGCTAACTGGAAAAGTATGCAGGACAGCAAAAGCCTTAAAAGGGGCCCGTTTTTCTTGATGCATTCATTAATTGATAAAACGGTGGATGAATATTTCCCCCCTGTATATAAAATGGAAACAGAATTGAATGAAATAGAAGATAACACCAAGAACGATACGGTCAGTGAACTGATGGATCAATTATTTGACCTCAGGGCAGATTTGTCAAAATTAAGAAAAACCATTCTGCCGATGAGGGATATGCTGTACAGAATGATTCATTCAGAACGGCTAAGCTATTTGAAAGAACAGCATCTTTATTTCAATGATGTGCACGATCATCTGCTGAAGCTTGCTGAAATGCTTGAATCCTACAGGGATTTTTCATCAGACATCAGAGACAGCTATTTGTCGCTGAACTCCAATAACATGAATACCACCATGATGACCTTGACCGTAATTACGACCATATTCATGCCGCTGACATTTATAGCAGGCGTGTATGGAATGAATTTTAAAAACATGCCAGAGCTGAATTGGCATTATGGCTATTATATTGTTTGGGCCGTTATGCTTGGAATTGCGCTTTGCATGTTTTTGTATTTCGTGAAAAGAGGCTGGCTGGGATCTGGAAGAAGAAAAAGAAAAAAAAGTCTAAACAGAAGATAATGCAGGTAAAAGCAGGGATGGAAATATTCCTGCTTTTTTCAATTTTTATGCACTCGTGCGGTTGCGGTTTTTTGTAAAAATTTGCTATAATTTTACATGGTATATTTTCATAGTTTTACAAATCAATCATATTCTGGAGGTGGACCATGGAATTTGCAGAATTGACGAAGCATGAAGAAAAGAAAGAGTATGCAGGGTTTTGGATTCGCGCAGCTGCTTATCTGATTGACGGAATCATTGTCGGCATTCCGCTTTATGCCATTTATTTTTTCATTACTATGTTAATAATGGGGGCCGCAAACGGATTTTCTGATGAAACACTCTCAGATTCCGATTCAGCAGCCCTAATAATTGGAATGATCATACTGTTCCTTATTACGTTTATCGCAGTCACTTTATATTTTTCTTTGATGAATTCTTCAAAGTGGCAGGCGACCTTGGGCAAGAAGCTAATAGGCCTGAAAGTGACGGATCTGGAAGGGAAAAGAATATCTTTTTGGAGAGCTTTCGGCAGGTTTTTTGCTATGTATTTGTCTGGCATTTTTTATATTGGCTATATTATGGCAGCTTTTACTGAAAAAAAGCAGTCCCTGCATGACTTAATTGCCGGAACGGTTGTAGTGAAATCCCGGAATTGATGTCATATTAGGTACTGCAGGGTCATTAGAAGAAAAAGGAGGGATTTTGTGGAAAGAAACGAGATTGCTGATCATTATACGAAATATTCCGAGTGGCTCCAAAGCTTAAAGGAAATGGATGAAACAGAATGGATAACCCCTGTTTCAGAAGGGAAATGGCCGCCTGCAGCCATTATCAGCCACATTTATTTCTGGGATACATTTTCCCTTCATGAACGGTTTCCATTCATTGCAAAGAATGCGAAGCTTAGTCCGTATCCTGATTTTCAAGAGTTTAATAAGGAAGCAGAAAAGTTTGCTGCAAGCGGCATTTCAAAAGAAGAACTATTAAATAAACTCCTCGAGATAAGAGAGGAAATGAAAGAGTTTGTTAACAGGCAATCTGATGATATGCTGGATGCGCCTTTTTATATTGGGGAACATAGCCTGACACTAAGAGAATACTTGGCTGATTTTACTTCCCATGATTTGCATCATCAAGAACAAATCATTAATTGCTGCAGGTAGTATAAAGCAGATTGCATATGCAGTCTGCTTTTTCTGCGGCATTAAACAAATACAGAAGATTGCCGACATTAATATAGAGAACCAAGAAATTCATAAAATAGATAAAATGGAATACCGCAGCTGGCAAGAGCCTATAACGAGATTTGGCTGCAGGAAAGGCGAGGGAGATATGGAAAGCAATAAAGGAATTCTTCTTGAAAGCGGAACAAATGAACTGGAAATCGTTGAATTTTCCATAGGGAAAAATAAATTCGGGATTAATGTTATAAAAGTAAAGGAAATTATCAATCCGGTAAGCATTACAGAAATTCCCCATGCACATGGTCATGTTGAGGGAATCATTGAACTGAGAGGCGAAGTTTTGCCTATAATTGATGTGGCAAAAGCTCTCGGATTTAAAGGCTCAGATAACCCGGCCCAAGATAAATTCATTGTAGCGGAATTTAATAAACAGAAGATTGTTTTTCATGTACATAATGTGACACAGATACATAGGATTTCCTGGAATCAGATTGAAAAGCCTTCTAATATGTATCAGGGGCTGGACAGCCAGATTATCGGAGTCATAAAGTTAAATAGTGAAATGATCCTGCTTTTGGACTTTGAAAAAATTGTGGTTGATATCAATCCGGAGTCCGGGATTAACATTCAGCAGGTGAGGAAGCTGGGAACCCGTGAACGATCTAATAAAAAGATTGTTGTGGCAGAAGATTCGGCATTATTGCGAAAGCTCTTGCAGGATACGCTAAGCGAGGCGGGCTTTCATAATATTGACTTCTTTGAGAATGGCCAGGATGCACTATCATATCTGGAGGAAATCGTTTCAACAGGCGGGGACATTGAAACAAGTGTTCAATTGGTTCTGACAGACGTTGAGATGCCGCAAATGGACGGACATCATTTTACCAAAAGAATTAAGGAAAGCAGCAAGCTGAAAAAATTGCCTGTTATCATATTTTCTTCACTCATTACAGATGATTTATTGCATAAAGGAAACATGGTTGGAGCAGATGCGCAAGTGAGCAAGCCGGAAATAGCAGAATTAATTGGCCTTATTGATCAGTTAATCCTATAATTTGTCCATTCAAGAGAAAAGCAGACAAAAACGCCCAAAGGACATATATGTTCTTTGGGCGTTTTTGATTTGGTGGCAAATGAAATCGTTTTAGAAGTATTGATTGCTAGGAGATGCAGAAAAGGGATCCCGGTGCTTTAATACTTAAATCCCTTTCCTAAAAATGAGGAGGGGAAGGTGTTCTGAAATGACTTTTTTGAATTTGTCTTTTGGCCGGCAGGGCGTTTGTGGCTGTCTTTTTTATTTAGTGCATTGCAGGCGGCTTGTCCTATATAAGCCTGAAGTATTTGTTTTGCCCGATTTAAGGAAAGGACGGTTTTTGGATTTCTGACAGATTGCGATCTGCTGCCTAAATGAGGCAAAGTCTTTAAGTCTTCCCTTGTCGGGGGCAGGTGAAAAATATATTCTCCGCAACTGATAATAACATCCGATTGCTGTGCTGAAAATTTTGGATGATCAGAGAAATGCAGACCCATTTTTTTTGCCTTTCCCTCACTAAGGAGTTTGTTTAAAGAAAGCCGCTTCAATTCATATAACTGTTTTGGCTCCGGAGCAGTTTTTGCATGTTTATTGATTATGAAGATAGCCTGGGCAAGAGAATTGGCCTCCGCATGGTCATTGTCGTCAGTTTGCCCTTTATTCTGGTTCATAGGGAAACTCCTTTCCTAAAGTAGCTTTTAGCATGCAGTACATATTATACCATTTCCAAAAAAGAAGGAAAATAAAAGAATGAAGGAAAAAACGGCCGGGTCTTATCCAAGCTCATGAGGATAAAAATATGGCAGGCAGGAAATGTGGGGGTTCTCGCACAGCAAAAGTGAAACTTGATGGAAAGTTTCACTTTTTTCAGGCTTGCTAATTAAAACCCCAAAGGTTTAACCAAAAACTTGAGTACAGCGGTTGTGCGGGAGAAGCGGCAGAAAGACTGCAGGCGTGCGGGGGAGAGCATCCCTGCCAGCCCGCGGGAAAAATTACTTGGGAGAAAAATTTCAGGCTTCGTTTACCTTTGCTGATTATAAATGTTAATATTTTCTGTCACGCCTGCCTGGCTGCCGTAAACAGGCGGATATCCTGGGTAAGGAGGATAAGCAGGATATGGAGGGAATGGATAGCCTGGCTGTATTGGCGGGTAAGGCGGATAAAATGGCCGTGCAAAAGGGCGGAATAATAATGGCCCAATGGCAAGTCCTGCTACAAATGGCAGCAGGGGAAAAAATCTTTGATCCTGATATTGTCCATTGCGCGAGTAAAAGGAATAAGGAATGTTTATATGATTTGATGGATAAAATTGCTGTTGCATGGGTTAACCTCCTTTTTCTCTTATTCCTTACAGTGTATGGTGTTTTGTTTATTTGGAGCCTGTATTATATGTTTTAAGGAAAAGTAAACTGTGCTTGAAGACCTTGATGTGCTGTCTTTTATCCTGACTTATTTACGATACACAGCAGCAGAGAAGGATAGGGAAACAAGGAGAATTCCGGGCAGAAGAGGTTTGCAGCTTGCTGCAGCATTGCTGTATAGGTATGGTTTTAAAAGGCATTGAGAAAATCAGGTGAAGTAAAACATATTTTAACTAAAAGATAGAAGTTTAAGGTAAAATATGAAAGATGTACTTAGAATGCTTGTAGAATGATATAATTTATATAAAGTGCAAATAGAATGTTTCAGCAACTCTTAATCCAGACAGATAACCAAAAAGATATTGGGAAAGCATACAGATGCTTTTGATCATATAATTACTAACAATACTGTATGTTGAAATCATAAATAACGCTACTATATATAAAACGGCCGCACGCATTTTTCATATTATCTCCATAGTATGGGAATTTCAGTTCCGGTGATAAAAAAAGGCAAATCTGCACAATTGCTCATAAAGCATTTCTGGAGAAATGAGGGCGGGTTTTTCCTTCAGTATTTATGCCTAAAAGTTTTTATCTTTTTGATGCTTAGCATGTTCAATGCCTGCGATGAGGGATGAGGACAGGTGTGCTTTTAGTGAATAAATATAGAAAAATAGGTTCATTTATTAACCGCCTATCTTTTATATACTGTTTTCCTAATAATAATAAACTATGTGCACAATAAGCAGAATATAGTATTTTTTTAATATGATTGAGACGAATCAGAAAAATAGATAGAAAAAGGAGTGCAATCTTTACAGGAAGATTTCATTCTTGCTTTATTGATGAACACCTATACGGGGGTAACAGAATGATGACTCTGCCATTGTTTTTAACAATGATTATACTTTTTTTTACATTGGTTTTCCTT
This sequence comes from Bacillus sp. MUM 13, assembly GCF_001866725.1. Lineage (NCBI taxonomy): Bacteria > Bacillati > Bacillota > Bacilli > Caryophanales > Bacillaceae > Bacillus > Bacillus sp. MUM 13. Next base: position 1,946 of record NZ_MLYQ01000147.1, on the reverse strand, counting down.
ATCCATGGCAAATTCAGAGCCGATTTAATTGCCTTAGCCTCCTTGTTGGCACTGGGTTTAACACGTATATTGACGCCTGATGAAGTTTTATCCGGATTTTCGAATTCTGTGGTAATCATGATAGCCGGCCTTTATATCGTTGGAGCCGGAATTTTTAATACAGGACTGACTGAAGTGATTGGCTCACAGGTAATCAAAATGAGCAAGGGAAGCAGTCTTAGACTTCTTATCATTAGTATGATTACCACTGCCATATTAAGCGGATTATTAAGCGGAACAGGGATCGTGGCGATTTTGCTGCCGATTGTCATGAGCATGGCGATAAAGCAGAAAGCCAGTCCGTCGCGGTTTCTGATTCCCATTGCCTATGCAAGCAGCATGGGCGGAGTTCTGACATTGATCGGGACACCTCCAAATTTGATCGTGGATGCAGTACTTAAGAAAAATGGTTTTGACGGTTTTAAATTTTTTGACTTTACTCCGATTGGATTAATTATCCTTGCAGCAGGGCTTATATTTATGCTTGCAGCAGGAAGAAAACTGCTTCCTGACCGGTCTGCACCAGCTGGAAGCGGGATAAAAGGGCTTTCAGCTGGAGAGCTTGCCGGCATGTATAAAATTTATGACAGGCTGCATTATCTTCATATCCCGGCACATTCTGACCTGGTTGGAGAAAGACTTTCCGACCTGAAGCTTCCGGAAAAGTATGAAATTACCGTAATTGAAATCAAAAGGGACAACGAAGAGAAATCCGGTCCCGATGCCTCGGTAAAAGAGGATACTTTGTCGGCGAGTGCAGATGAAATCTTCCATCCTGAAGATATTATTTTAGTTTTTGGTGCAGAGAATGATGTATGCCGCCTCGCTAAGGACTATGAACTAGAGTTAAAGTATTTTAATACAGAGCAGATAAAAAGCCATTTTGCCAGCAGTGAATTCGGACTGACAGAAATTTTGATCATGCCCAATTCAGATTATGAAAACCAGACATTGCGTGATATCCATTTTAGGGAAAAATATCAGTGCAGCGTTCTTGCCATTAACCGGAAGGGAGAATATATTCAGGCTGACGCAGGAAATGAACAGCTTAATCCTGGAGATGCACTTCTTATTCATGGGAAATGGGAAAATATAGAACGAATATCTGCTGATTTACAGGATATTATCGTAATTGGGAGTGCCCCGGAAGAAAGTGAAAGGAGCCCTTACTCGGCCAGAAAGGCGTTAATGGCTGCTGTTATTACCGGGCTTATGATTCTCTTTTTGTCCATTGATATTATCTCGCCGACTATTGCCGTTCTTTCAGCCGCATTTCTGATGATTGTAACAGGCTGTGTAAGGTCTATTGAAGAAGCCTATCAGAGAGTGCAATGGGAGTCGGTAATCCTTATTGGAGCCTTGATTCCGCTTTCTGGGGCATTGGAAAAGACGGGCGGATTATTAATGATCAGCACCTGGCTGGAAAAATCCCTGGGTGATCTAGGTCCATACGGCGTTTTGGCAGGTTTTTATTTATTGACGATGCTTTTGGGTCAATTTATTTCGAATGCTGCCGCCGCTATTATAATTGCGCCTATTGCCTTTACATGCGCCATTAATATGCACTACAGCCCCGACCCGATTTTGATGTCTGTTGCAGTAGCTGCGAGCATGGCATTTACAACGCCTGTTGCATCTCCTACCAATGCACTGGTTATGACCGCAGGTGAATACAGGCTTAAAGATTTCGCGCTGATTGGCATATTGCTCCAAATATTAATCGGGATTATCATGATTTTCACTATTCCATTATTTTTCCCGTTTTAACCACAGGCTCTTTGTTAATCGGTTTGTTTGGATAGTAAGGTGCCCGGGGAAAGTGAATATCCTGAAGCGGAAATCAGCCGCCATGTTCCATCTCAGCAAAGTTAACGAAAAACTGCATAAACATTACGGCAAAAAACCAT
>NZ_MLYQ01000146.1:0-9385 GCF_001866725.1 Bacillus sp. MUM 13 | reverse complement strand
ATTTATTATTTTCCCCCTATTCCTGGTGCTTCTTTTTAACAATAGTAAGAATCTGTTCTCCTCATTTCCCAAAAAAGTGTATAATATCACTTGAATATTACCTATCATTGTTCGTTTGGAGGCTTTCTGTTTGGAATATAAGAAAATCAAGCCCAAGAAAATATATGAGCAGGTTGCTGAAGCCATTCATGTTATGATTCGATCAGGAAATTTAAAACCAGGCGAAAAACTCGATTCAGTCGAGCAGCTCGCCTCCCACTTTCAGGTTGGGCGCTCTGCCATAAGAGAAGCCCTGACATCACTAAAGGCCATGGGACTCATTGAAATCAGGCAGGGTGAAGGAACATATATCAAGCAATTCGAAACGGATCACATTGCTTACCCTGTTTCAGCTGCCATTTTAATGAATAAGGAAGACATTGCCCACCTGCTCGAGGTAAGAAAAATCCTTGAAGTCGGGACTGCTTATTCGGCGGCCCAAAAAAGGGCTGAATCCAACCTTCTTGATATGGAAAATGCATTGAAGGAAATGAAGCAATCGAGCGGGAATGAAAAGCTCAGTGAGCAAGCAGATGTCAAGTTTCATCTAGCTATTGCAGAAGGCTCTAAAAACCCGCTTTTAACCAGCCTCATGAACCATGTATCCGGAATGATGGCGGAAACCATAAAAGAAACCAGGAACCTCTGGCTTTTTTCACAACAGGCCACTGCAGACCGTCTTTATGAAGAACATGAAGCAATCTATAATGCCATAAAAGAACAAAATCCGGAGAAGGCACGCACCATCATGCACCAGCATATCGAAAATGTAGAGATTGTCCTTCATAAAAACATCTTTAAATCTTCATCGGGAATATGAAAGCAGCAACAGGACCACCTTTTTAACAAATGTTAAAAGGTGGTTTTTTTAAAAGGTGCAAACCCTTTCAAATTTTGATGATATGTAGTAAAATAATTTTGAATTTTTTATTTATTTAAGTCATCTGATGACCTGTTCTCTAAAAAGCGTATTGATCATCTATTTGATCCAGTTTTCACACTGAGATAGAATCCATTACCCAAGGAGAGGTTTAACAATGAAAGTAACCCTTTTTGCAACCTGTCTTGTTGACATGTTTCAAAGCAATGTAGGAAAAGCGACAGTGGAGCTGCTAGAACGTCTTGGATGTGAGATTCTCTTTCCCGAAAGCCAGGTTTGCTGCGGGCAGCCTGCATACAACAGCGGCTACGTACGGGAATCCAAAGAAGCCATGAAAAGGATGATCCGTACATTCCAAAATGCCGAATACGTTGTTTCACCATCAGGGTCCTGTGTTGCTATGTTTAAGGAGTATCCGCATATCTTTAAAGAGGATCATGAATGGGGTTTACTGGCACAGCAGCTCGCCGAAAAGACATATGAATTAACCCAGTTTATTGTCGATGTATTACAAATCGAAGATGTCGGGGCACAGCTCAATGGTAAAGCCACCTATCATACCTCCTGCCATATGACAAGATTATTGGGTGTAAAATCAGCCCCTATGATTCTATTGAATAATGTGAAAGGACTGAAATATACAGAACTGCCGGGTAAAGAGCAATGCTGCGGATTTGGGGGCACCTTCTCGGTCAAGATGGGGCAGATTTCTGAGCAGATGGTCGATGAAAAAGTTATGCATGTTGAGGAGACTGGGGCCGATTATTTGATTGGCGCCGACGCCGGCTGCATGATGAATATCGGCGGACGGATTGACCGGACGGGAAAGCCTATTAAAGTCATGCATATTGCCGAGGTGTTAAACAGCCGTTAAGTATGCAGCATCTGTCATACATATACAGAGAAGGAGCATGATTCTTATGACAATGAAAATTGGTACAGGTGATTTCAAGGAACGTGTAAACCAGGGTATCCATGATTCATTTATGCGGGGTGCCGTAGCCGGTGCCCAGGAGAGGATGGGCACCCGGCGCAATGATGCTGCAGATGAACTCGGAAACTGGGAGGACTGGAGATCCCATGGGGAAGAAATCCGCCAGCATGTTCTTGAACATTTAGATTATTATTTGCAGCAGCTAAGCGAGAATGTCGCCAGCCGAGGCGGCCATGTCTTCTTTGCACAAACCGGAGAGGAAGCGAATCAATATATCCAGGATATCGTCAAAAGAAAAAATGCAAAAAAAGTAGTCAAAGCTAAGTCTATGGTTACTGAGGAAATTGCTATGAACGACTGCTTAAAACAGGCTGGGTGCGAGGTAATTGAAACAGACCTCGGGGAATATATTCTCCAGGTTGATGATCATGATCCCCCTTCCCATATCGTTGTACCTGCGCTTCATAAAAACAAAGAACAGATCCGGGACGTGTTTGCAGAAAGACTTGGGTATCAAAAAACATCAAAGCCGGAAGAACTTGCAGGACATGCACGCCTAAAGCTCCGCGAGGAATTTCTTTCGGCCGATATAGGCATAACGGGGTGCAACTTTGCCGTGGCAGAAACCGGCTCATTCAGCCTGGTTACGAATGAGGGAAACGCAGATCTGGTTACGGCATTGCCAAAAACTCAGATTACCGTAATGGGAATGGAACGTCTCGTACCTACCTTCGAGGAATTGGAAGTTCTCGTAAGCCTGCTTACCAGAAGTGCGGTTGGTCAAAAGCTAACCAGTTATATTACAGTATTGACTGGTCCAAGGGAGGAATTCGATGCTGATGGGCCTGAAGAATTTCACCTAGTCATCGTTGATAATGGGCGTTCACAAATCCTAGGCGGTGAATTCCAGTCCATTCTTCAATGCATTAGATGTGCCGCGTGCATCAATACTTGTCCAGTTTACCGTCATGTCGGCGGACATTCATATGGCTCGATCTATTCAGGCCCGATCGGAGCTGTTTTATCGCCGCTGCTTGGCGGATATGAGGATTATAAAGAACTTCCTTACGCATCTACATTATGCGGAGCGTGCACGGAAGTATGTCCTGTCAAAATCCCGCTCCATCAACTCCTTCACAAGCACCGGCAGACCATAGTTGAAAGTGCAGGACAAGCACCGATCTCTGAAAAGCTGGCAATGAAAGCATTCGGATTAGGCGCAGCGTCTCCTTCCCTGTACAAGCTTGGATCGAAAATCGCGCCTGCAGCGATGAATCCATTTACTCAAGGGGATAGAATTAAAAGGGGGCCGGGTCCATTAAAAGCATGGACCGAGATCAGGGATTTCCCTGCACCAAATAAAGAAAGGTTTAGAGATTGGTATAAAAACAGAGACAAAGGAGGCACACAGTGATGAAAGGCACCATTCAAAACCGAGAAAAGTTTTTAAACCATATCTCAGCCCGTCTTGGCAAAAACCGCATTTCCAGTTCTGTCCCCCAGCGATCTTGGAAATACCATCCCCAGGATGAGGTGCTGACTGGCGCTTCTCCCGACCAATTGGTCGAAGTGCTGAAAACCCAATGCCTAAAAATCCATACCAGCCTGGTCAGTGCTAATTTGGACCATTTAGCAGCCACTCTCGATAAAATAGTGACGGACTATGGCGGAGGGCCTGTGGTGACATGGAAGGATCAGAGGTTTTCGGAATGGGGCCTTGATCCATTAATGAAGGATGCGTGGCCAAAAGAAAATATCGAAGTACATGAATGGGACTACACAAAAGGCGCAGAAAACATCCGCTATGCCGAAAAAGCCAATATCGGCATCACCATCAGCGAGATTACTCTGGCAGAATCAGGCACCGTAGTTTTATTAAGTGATAAGGATAAAGGCAGGACAGTAAGCTTTTTGCCTGCTTGCTTCATTGCCTTGATCCCGAAGAGCAGCATTGTCCCCCGCATAACCCAGGCAGCCAGAATTATACGCCAAAAGCATCTGGATGGGCACAGAGTGGCATCCTGCATTAACTTCATCACTGGCCCAAGCAATTCGGCGGATATAGAATTGGATCTGGTGGTAGGAGTACACGGCCCAGTCAAAGCGACTTATATCATTATTGATGATATATAAGCTGTTTGTATCAAGTGATGAAAAAGTGGATTTGGCTGTTGGTATCAACCATAAAAAAATCCTATGGGACCTTTTAATGGTCCCATAGGATTCTAAGAAGCCGGATCAATATTCCTTCATTAAAGAAGATGCGGAGTTTGTTCTCCCGCTCTCTTCCATTTCAAAAATTTCAATTATAGGCAAGGGATCTGGCCTGTTGAATTTAAGTTAATATTTTCTTAAAGATACTATGTTGATTGGAGCGGGTGTGGCAGACTCCAGCAGTGAAAATCAACGACCCTTTAATATCCGTTATTCCCCGCTTTGGGCAAAACGGCGGATGCGTTCCCCGATTTCATCACGCACACGCTGGAAAACCGCCCATTTTTCCTCATCTGTTCCTTGTGCTTTTGCTGGATCATCAAAGCCCCAGTGTTCACGCCTGATATGCGGCGGTGTCATCGGGCATTTGTCTGCAGCATCACCGCAGAGGGTGACAATCATATCTGCAGAATTCAGTATTTCATTGTCAATAATATCGGAGGTTTGGCCGGAAATATCGATGCCCGCTTCATTCATTGCCCTGACAGCCTTTGGATTCAATCCATGCGCTTCAATGCCTGCGCTTAGGACCCTCCATCCTTCAGCAAGATATTTTTTCCCAAAGCCTTCTGCCATTTGGCTGCGGCAGGAGTTCCCTGTACATAAGAAATAAATCGTTTTTTCAGCCATGTTGTTTGCTCCTTTTATAGTGGGTTAGTGAATAATAATCAGCCAAATATATAAACCGGCCAGTGTAATGAATAAAGTAGGTATGGTTAAAATAATTCCCGTTTTAAAATACGATCCCCAAGATATCCTGACTCCTTTTTGCGATAAAACATGAAGCCATAATAATGTAGCAAGAGAACCGATTGGTGTAATCTTCGGCCCCAAATCAGAACCGATAACATTAGCATAAATAAGTCCTTCTTTTATTACCCCTGAAGCATGTGTGTGTGAAATGGCAAGTGCATCAATCATGACAGTCGGCATATTGTTCATGGCGGAAGATAGAATCGCCGCAATGAATCCCATTGAAACCGTTCCAATGAACAAGCCGTGCTGGGCTGCTGAATCTATCACATCACCGAGAACATTTGTCAGTCCTGCATTTCTTAATCCGTATACAACGACATACATACCAATGGAAAAGAACACAATGGCCCACGGGGCGCCCTTAATAACGTGTTTGACTCTAACTGCAGAGCTCCGTTTTGCCATAAACAAAAAGAAAATGGCGATAACCCCCGTTATAAATGAAACGGGCACATTCCATAATTCACTAATGAAGTATCCAATTAATAGAACAGCTAACACGAACCAGGACAGCCGGAACATCAGCTGATCTTTTATGGCCTCAGCCGGCCTTTTGATCGTATCAGGATTATACTTTTTGGGAATGCTTTTCCGGAAATATAAAAACAGGACCAAGATGCTGGCTGCCAATGAAAACAGATTTGGAATAATCATCTTTGCAGCATATTGTATAAATCCGATTCCAAAGAAATCAGCAGAAACAATATTCACCAGGTTGCTCACGACAAGCGGCAATGAAGTCGTATCGGCAATAAACCCGCTCGCCATGATAAATGGAAAAATCATTTTATCATCAAGTTCCAGGTTTCTGACCATTGCCAGAACAATTGGTGTCAGAATGAGAGCTGCTCCGTCATTGGCAAAAAGCCCGGATACTACTGCTCCCAGCAGGCTGACATATATAAACATTTTTAATCCATTTCCTTTAGCAGCTCTTGCCATATGCAAAGCCGCCCATTCAAAGAAACCAATTTCATCTAAAACAAGAGAAATTATAATAATTCCGATAAATGCAAGTGTTGCATTCCATACAATGTGTGTAACGCTAATAACATCATGAAAGTCGACAACTCCTGCTAATAAAGCAAGAATCGCACCTCCGCAGGCTGACCAGCCAATGGATAAATTCTTTGGCTGCCAGATGACAAGCGTTATGGTAAAAATAAAAATGAAACAAGCTAATATAACTGTGACCAACCTGGCATCTCCTTATTTGCAGCAGGCAATTCTTTTCCCCTGCTTTTCTATCTTCTCTACTTTATCGCTTGGTTTTGGCAAATCCCTAATGATGTTTGAAATAAATCCATAATAAGGAGAATCCTGATTTAACGAATAAAAGATCCATTGCCCCCTGCGAGCTTCACTAACAGCCCCCGCGTCCTTTAACTTTTTTAGATGCTGGCTGATTGCAGGCTGGCTCATATCAAATAGATCTGTAAATTCACAAACGCAGCACTCATACTTAGACATCATCTTCACCATAGTCAAACGTGTTTTATCACCCAGCAGCTTCAAAAGCCGGGCTGAAGTTTCAATATCCATTTCCTGCTTTGGCTGCATATGTACCCCCTCTATTATTTGCAGATAAGAATTTTCTTATATAAGAAATAGTATATAAGTAAATCCTTATAAAAGTCTACCACTTTAAAATAGACGAAAAAAGGCACCCTCCTTTGGAAGATGCTGATTTGTTAAAAGTTTTCATGCTATTGTCTTTTAGCTTTAACTTTTTCTCAGAATCAACTAGTGTTCAGGAGATAGTATTTATTTCACTTCCTCTTTTCAATGCAGCATGAACTATCCGCAGCATCCGCATTTTCTGCATCACTTTTTGTGAAGAAAAATTCCCACTCATTCCCATCAGGATCTGTTACCCAGAATTTATCCTGGGTGGCATAGCAGCAGGTAACATCCATTTCCTCGCGGGCAAAAAAGCCTTCTTTTTCTAAACGTGCTTTATGGTGCAGGACTTCTTTAGCATCCTTCACCTGAAAGCCAAAGTGCCCTACCTGATTTCCCGAAACACTTTCTTTTACATTGAGAGTGAAATTCAGCCCAGGATCATTCAATAAAAACTTCGCATAATCCTTTTTTACTTTAACAGGCTTTTCGTTAAACACCTTTTGGTAAAACTCGATGGATTCCACCAAATTTGTTACATTAATTCCAACATGCATATTCATAGTATCGCTCCCTCTATTCATCTACTTTTACTTTCATGTGAAAACTATTTATGCACAGCAGCAATCATTGATGGTGTTACGGTTTACCCTATGCTTCAACTTTTTGATCCGGCAGGACAGTGAGCCACTTTCCCTCCTGCTCTGTAAATCTCTTTTTAAGTATTTTCTCAAGCTCTTTCATTTTTGCATGCACCATAATTTCTGCTTCAAACTCATTAAACATCCCATTCACTCCCATTCCTAAACTTGATTCATTAAGCTGATATCACCCCTTTCAATATTATTTGCATTTTGCAAGTATTGAATTATAGAACTCCTTTGCTAAAAAGGAGCAGTGCAGCATACTGAAGAATTTTTCATGCGATCATTCAGCAGTGTTAAAGAACGAATGACTGTTTCTTTTTCAAATTCATTCATTGTAGAAAAAATTTCATTCAAATAATCATTCATCTGCTGTTCAATAGTTTCGTTGATTTCCATTCCTTTTTCCGTTAAAGAAAGGATGGAGATTCTTCGGTCAGTAAGATCCGGCGTTTTTTGCACCAGTTCCATTTTTATAAGTGATTGGATTTGTCTGCTGAATGTTGTGATGTCTGTTCCCAATGTGTCAGCAATTTGCTGAATCGACGGCTGGTGCTGACGCTGTACTTCATAAAGGATATGGCTTTGCACAAGCGTAACATCCATCCCTCCAGCACTGCAGCAATTTTTATTTAATAGTCCAAAACGCCTTGTCAAAAGCTGAAAAAGACCTCGCAGGTTTTCAGTTTCCATTATTTTCACCTCACTTTATTTATACACCACATACTTGCAATTTGCAATAATTATTTTTTAAATTTTTCTTCTTTTATTTTCAGGTAGGCTTCCATAAACCGCCGATTTGTTTGTTCTCCAAATGATAAGGGATTGCCGTTAAAAAAGGTACTCTCTATATATTCCTTTGCCGCATCAGGGTGGAACTGGCGCGACGCCATGACCAATTTAAAATATGCTTCCAAATATTGCGGAGACAAATCACCCGAACGATTTACTGTCATAATATCACCCGCTCTCCAGGAATTATTTTCCTTGTTTTTATTCTACAAATAATACTTGCATTTTGCAAACATTATTTAAAAAATATTAAAAATTATTTTTCTATTCCACCTAACGGTTTTGTTTATTTATATGGTCAATTAATCTTTAGAACAACCTTGCCCTTAGTCCTCCCGCTTTCAACGTGCCGATGCGCCTCTGCAATTTCATCTAAAGTAAAGTATTTTTCAACTATAGGTTTTATTTCTTCGTTTTCTACAAGCTCCCGCAATAGATCCAAATCACTGTCAGTTGGTTTTGCAAGGTGAATCTTTGCCTTCTTGCTGCCAATCACCGAACCGAGCATCAATTGAATGGGATGATACTTGGGGTAGAGTGCATGTTCCGTTATATAAATACCATTCTCGTCAAGAGAACGCAAACAGCTGAAAAAGGTCCTCTTTCCGACAGCATCAAGTATGATATTATACGTTTCTCCATTATGAGAAAAGTTTTCTTCCGTATAATCAATTACATGATGGGCTCCTAAATCTTTAACCCAGCCTATATTTGTGGCGCTGCAAACAGCGGTAACCTCAGCTCCGAAGTATCTGGCAAGCTGAACGGCAAAGTGGCCGACACCGCCTGATGCACCGTAGATTAATACCTTATCTCCCTCTTTTATATGTGCTGTATCCCGCAATGCCTGCAGTGCAGTCTGGGCAGCACACGGGATAGCGGCTGCCTCTTCAAACTTCGTGTTATCCGGCATATGGCTTAAAACACTTTGCCGCGGGCAGACATATTCTGCGTGGGAGCCAACACAGCTTCCGAAAACACGGTCGCCAACCTGAAATTTCTGAACCTCTTTTCCAACTGCTTCAACGGTCCCTGCAACATCTATCCCCAGAATGTGTGTTTTTGGCTTTGTAAAACCATTTTCTAATCTAGTAGGAAGATACCCTTTTCTATACAAAGTGTCATACTGGTTCACTGAAGCGGCAGCCACTTTAATTAATACTCGATCTTCATCCTTGATGGCCGGCTTATCAACATCCCTTATCTGCAAGACTTCGGGAGATCCATAGGAATGATAAATGGCTGCTTTCAAATGGGTAACCTCCTTGAATTTGAAGGATGCTGGATTTCAATAATCGATTCCAAAGTTATTTATTTCCGTTTAAATGACTTGAATCCAATAATAACAACAGCAATAATCACGGCAAACCATACATACCATTCCATACGGTTTCCTCCTAAATGGATTACCCTTTATGCTCAGCACAAAATTGTACCTTTCTAAAAATATTACCCATATATCTAAATTATTCATTGCACCTTTAAAGCTAATGAGCAGATTTGTAA
>NZ_MLYQ01000145.1:0-1410 GCF_001866725.1 Bacillus sp. MUM 13 | reverse complement strand
GTCGTTTATCTCGTAAGCGACTTTAATATCATACCATGCATAGTTTACAAGGTCAATAACTTTTTTAAAAGAAAATATCCTGCAATTCTCTTCTGGTGCGACTTCGTTATTATAAAGGCTAAGGACAAGAAAAGCAAGGGGGAAATCTCCCCCTTTGATAATAGATTCCACGACTAATAGATTCCAGGAATTTGGTCTATATCGATCCTTTACCTGGAGTTCAGGTGAGGGAGATTTACAGGATTTCCTCAATAAACAACTCCCGGGTTTTACCAAGATTAATGATTTCTCCGCTGTCTGCAGCTTTTACGAGAGGCCGTGTCTGAGAATGTGCATCTATGAAAATGATTTCTGCCGTATATCCATTTGAGAGCCTTACCCGGCTTCCGATGGTGTAGGTTGTCACACATTCAAGCAGTGTTTTAACTACTGTAATATCAAATTTGCCAAAGTCATCCTGAAGGATCATTTCCATAACCTTAAACGGCGATTGTTTATTCCTGTATATCCTTTCAGAAGTCATTGCATGATATACATCAGCAACTGCCACGATCCTTGAAAAAGAATGAGGCTCCTTACCATTCCGTCCGGCGGGATATCCGCTTCCGTCCAATCTTTCATGATGCTGAACAATTGCATATTTTACTGTTTCTTTTAGTATCGGGGTATTCTGAAGCATTCTCAGGCTATATATGGGATGCTTTCTGATCTCTTCGTATTCCTCGGAAGTCAGGCTCGTTTTTTTATCGAGTATTTTTGGAGGAATTTTTGCCATCCCGCAGTCTGCCAAACAGCCTCCCATCGTAATCTGCATGATATCTGCCAGTTCGTAATTCATTTTCTTTGCGATAAATCCGCAGATGATGCCCATTGAGATAGCATGATGGTATAAATAGTCCTCTTTGCTGCAATAATGATGAAGCGAAACAAGCTCCTGAGGATTTTCCAAAAACTTTTCAAATAAAGGAATAATGATGCTGCGCACTTTTGCGACATCTGCTATGCTTCCTGCCTGCCAGTTCTTAAAAAGCTTCTTATAGGCTTGTACCGCTTTTAAATATTGAGTTAAAAAAGTTGAATCGCTGCCCTCTTCTTCTGATTCCTCATCAATGATTTCCTTCGGAGAAAACCAGCTTCCGTCAATCAATGTCTTTTCAACACTTACATCAGTGACCAAAAAGGCCTGCAGCACTTCCAGCATTTCGTTTGTAATGATGGTTTTTTTAGTTATGATGGGGCGCTTTGTCATTCCAATAACATCTTTTGAAAGGATGCAGCCCTCTTCTAAATAATGTGTTTTTACTCGCACTTTGTGCACCTCTAGAACGCAATTTTTGTTTTTACCATAATATTACTTCACTTTTTCTGAAAAGACTATATATTTTCTCAGAATGCAAAAAGGAGGAGCAT
>NZ_MLYQ01000144.1:0-727 GCF_001866725.1 Bacillus sp. MUM 13 | reverse complement strand
GCAGTCCAACAAGCTAAACGCTATATCAAAGAAGGATATAGATGGGTCGTGGACATCGATTTGGAGAAATTCTTCGATAAAGTGAATCATGACCGGCTTATGAGGATATTAAGCGTCCGGATAAATGATCCAAAAGTTCTTCAATTGATACGGAGATATTTACAGTCAGGTGTAATGGAAAAGGGACTTGTCAGTCCTAACACTGAGGGTACTCCTCAAGGAGGTCCACTTAGTCCTCTATTATCCAACATCGTTTTAGATGAGCTCGATAAGGAGCTGGAGAAAAGAGAACTACGGTTTGTTCGTTACGCGGATGACTGTAATATCTACGTTCGTTCAAAAAGAGCAGGAGAACGAATTATGAAAAGTATCACAACTTTCATTGAGAACAAGCTCAAACTTAAAGTGAACCGTGAGAAAAGTGCAGTAGACCGTCCATGGAAACGTAAGTTTCTAGGTTTTACTTTCACCTTCCATCGGAAGGAACCCAAAATCCGAATCGCTAAACAGAGTATTCAACGTTTTAAACAGAGAATAAGAGAAATCACTTCGAGGAAATGGTCTATCAGTATGACAGACAGGTTAGAGAAGCTAAACCGTTACTTGGTGGGTTGGCTGGGGTACTATCAATTAGCCGATACTCCCTCGGTTCTAGCCAAGATAGATGGATGGATCCGAAGAAGATTGCGGATGATTAGATGGAAAGAGTGGAAGAAAGTGAAAACAA
>NZ_MLYQ01000143.1:0-2189 GCF_001866725.1 Bacillus sp. MUM 13 | reverse complement strand
GTGAAAATCCACTATCTTTGTGAAAAGTGAAAAAGCAGCGAACCGAGTAATGAACTCAATCGTGAGATTTATAGAAGAGAAATTAGGTCTTATAGTCAACATAGAGAAGAGTAGAATCTCACGTCCAAAAGAATTAAAATTCTTAGGATTTGGGTATTATTACGACATTAAAAACAAGAGATATCAAGTGAAACCTCATCCAAGTTCGGTACAGAAGTTTCAAAGGAAGCTTCGACGACTGACAAAACGGAGCTGGAGTGTTCCACTAGACTACCGAATAATGAAACTGAAACAAGTTATACTTGGATGGGTAAACTACTTCAGAGTGGCAAATATGAAAAAGGTGACTGAACGAATAGACAAAAAGCTTCGCTCCAGAATTAGGGTTATCATCTGGAAACAATGGAAAGTAACGAAGAAACAAATCAAATCGCTAATTCAACTAGGGATTCCGGAAGAAGAAGCGAAAGGATTAACCTACTGTCGAAAAGGTTACCGATTCATAGGGCTTTCAAAAGTCGTCCAAAGAGCAATCTCAAACAAAAGACTAAAGCAGAGGGGAGTCCCCTCTGCTTTAGACCATTTCCTAAAAGTACACACTGTGATATAAATTGAAACGCCGTATACGCGATCCGTACGTACGGTGTTGTGAGAGGGGCGAAAATAATACATCTATTTTCCCTCTACTCGATTGGGAAAATACCGGGGGAAATTAAGCCTGCTTACGTCTCACAGCGGAGGGAACAGTCTGCAATCATAAACTCTTACCAGCCGGAAACATATTGATCTGTTTGTTCCTTTAAGTATGATAAAATCAAATTACCTGATTTTACCTGAGGTACATATTTAAAGGAATCATAAGCTAAGCTTCACCCTGAAGTTGCAGGGGGATTATGGCAATATGGAAGGGGAGAAAGGGATATGGATCTTTTATTCGATCATCTTGTACATTTTATAAACCGCAGTCCTGCTGAGGCAGCAGAAAAAATGAAAGAAATTGACCGCCACGCTGTAATTGGCGGCAAACATGAAAAATGGGGAACCTGGAACAGCCTGATGCATGCCGGCTTGGCTTATATTGAATTTTTGGCTGTGAATGACATAGAGATGGCTAGACATGCCGATAATGAATTGATTTCCCTGCTTCTGCAAAATCATCATCATGAAGGCTTCGGTGCCATTTGCTTTCGGACCAAGAATATATCTACCCTCAGGAATATTCTGCTTCAAAAAGGCATGAATCCCAAAAAGGTGATACATGCCGAGCGGCGGCTTGAAGATGGAGAATTGCTGCAATGGAAAATGCTTTTTATCGAACAACAAGAAGGAGAGCTTCCATTGCCGTTTTTCATTGAGTGGGAAGAGGATTCAATCAGGCTGAAGAATTTGCTTGGCAGGGGTATAATAATCAAAAGCGGAGCGGATGAAGGGATTTCATCTGTATATTTTAGGGTAAAAAACTGTAAGGCCACAGCAGCAAAATGGAGCATGCTCCTTGATGCAAAGATAGAAGAATATTATTCGGATTACACGCTCGATAGTTTTTGCTGTTCTATCATTGCAGGAGGGACACGGCTTATTTTTGCAGAGCCTGCTGCAAAATGCCAGCAGTCTGCTGACACTGAAGAAATATGTCAAAAGCCATTTAAGGTTTGCATCAAAACCATAAATGGAAAAGATTCTGTGCACGAAATCATGGGAAGCTGGTATGAGTTTTCCAAAAGGAGAGGATAAGTATGATAAAAAAAATTAGCGTGAATACAAGAAAAAGAGATGAAATCATAGACCTGACGCCAGAAGTCCGGGAATTCATAAAGGAAACAGGCTTTGAAGAAGGCATAGCGGTTATTTATTCAGCACATACAACGGCCGGAATAACCATAAATGAAAATGCTGACCCTGATGTTAAAACAGATTTTCTGAGAAGGCTTGATGAAATCTTCCCATGGAACCATGAACTCGATTTGCATGCTGAAGGAAATACCGCAGCACATCTAAAAACCTCCTTCACTGGCCCGTCTCAGCAGGTAATCGTCCATAAAGGCAAGCTAATTCTTGGAACATGGCAGGGAATTTATTTTTGTGAATTTGATGGTCCTAGAGAACGGCAGGTTTATATTACATTATTAGGGAAATAAGGGGCATTTGCATGTCTCTTTTTTTTATAAATGGGCTCTTTTCTTAAAGAT
>NZ_MLYQ01000142.1:0-3915 GCF_001866725.1 Bacillus sp. MUM 13 | reverse complement strand
GTATACAGCCTTTCAGTTACCCATCTCATTATAGATTTTTCCGCATTCCCAGCAAACATACCGGCCGCTAAAAGCAAATTAATTTTACAATGGTAAAAGCCTATACTAATTAAGAATCTGATAATCAAAATAACTATTTTGATTTAAAATATATAATTTCAGGGTCTCCATCGTCTAAATTTTCAACTATCCCACTTTGAATAAATCCATTTGAATTAAATACTTTATGCATACTAATGTTAGAACGATTAGTAGAAGAAAATACCTTCGCAGTAGTGGATATGCTTAACATATAATCCATCAATAGACTTGCATATCCCTTACGTCTTTTTGACGGTGAGACAATAATTAGCGATATAAATGAACACTCAAAAAAGTTGGTATCATAAATTAAAAATCCTGCAATATTATCTTCTTCCATTGCAATTATACAACGTCCTGCATCAATGGCATTTTTAATTAATTTTCTTCTGCTTGTGTTTCCTATAATTTCACTGTCTATGCCTACTATTTTGTTTAAATCTGCAATGTTCGCAATAGCCACATTTTTCATCTTACTTCCCCTTTCTATAGATATCCTTCCTAAATCTAATAGCTTTTCATATTTAATGATTGGATCTTTTGATGTAAGTTCCTGAAAAGATAATATCATAAAAAGTAAAGTCAACTGAGAGCCTACTGCACATAATAAGAACCTGGCGATAAAATGAAGGACTTAATTAATTCCAAAATCTGGCCATTCACACAGTAAGCAGTTGATTCTGTAAAACCTTTCGTAAAAACAATTTATTACCCATAATGGACGCAATTTAGTTTGAACAATCTAAATAACAGAACATTATTGATATATGAAATACATTTCCTACATACAATTTTCTCATTTAGTTTTTCTAAATATTTTTTGTTTAGATAGGCACTCTTTCTGAGGAGAAGTAAAATCAGAGCTTAAAGATTCACCCGAAATAACAGGCACACAAAGGTCTGAGCAATGAAATCCATATTATGTTATATATATTATAGATTGTTAGCTAGTAAAATTAATACGGAATTAAGTGAAGTATTTGTATTGACAAAATAATAGATTTTATATAATAATAAATATCGAATTATAATTATTATAATCTGGTTGATTATAAACTAAAAAACATCTAGGAGGCAATTCACTATGTCATTAATTGGAACAGAAGTAAAACCATTCGCAGCAAAAGCTTTTCATAACGGAGATTTTATTGATGTTACGGAAGGTAACTTGAAAGGAAAATGGAGTGTAGTTTGCTTTTACCCTGCAGATTTTACATTTGTATGCCCGACTGAATTAGAAGACCTGCAAAACGAATATGCAACTCTGAAAGAACTTGGCGTGGAAGTATATTCCGTATCCACGGATACACATTTTACCCATAAAGCATGGCACGATTACTCAGAAGCTATCGGAAAAATTAAATATATTATGATTGGCGATCCTTCACAAAAGATTTCCCGCAACTTCGATGTATTAAACGAAGAGGAAGGTCTTGCTGATCGCGGTACTTTTATCATCGATCCAGACGGCATCATTCAAACCGTTGAAATTAATGCAGACGGTATTGGCCGTGACGCAAGCACTCTTGTTAACAAGATTAAGGCAGCACAGTATGTCCGCAATAATCCGGGTGAGGTTTGTCCGGCTAAATGGCAAGAAGGAGATGCAACACTAAAGCCAAGCCTTGACCTTGTTGGAAAAATTTAAGGAGCTTAGATCAATGTTATTAGATGCAGATATAAAAGCACAGTTAGCCCAATATCTTGAATTGCTGGAAGGCGATGTCCTGCTAAAAGTCAGCGCTGGATCCGATGCGGTATCCAGCGACATGCTAGACTTAGCAGATGAATTGGCTGGCATGTCAAAACACATTAAAATAGAGAAAACACAGCTGGAGAGAACACCGAGCTTTAGCGTAAACCGTATTGGCGAAGACACTGGTGTTACCTTTGCTGGCATACCTTTAGGACATGAATTTACTTCATTAGTGCTGGCACTGCTGCAGGTCAGCGGCAGGCCTCCTAAGATTGATCAAAATGTAAGTGATCAAGTTAAAAACATAAAGGGTGAATATCACTTTGAATCATACATTAGTCTCAGCTGCCACAATTGTCCTGATGTTGTTCAGGCACTGAACTTAATGAGTTTACTTAATCCTGGCATAACCCATACCATGATTGATGGTGCTGTATTTAAAGAGGAAGTTGAAAGCAAGGACATTATGGCTGTGCCAACTGTTTTTCTAAATGGGGAATCTTTCGGCAGCGGGCGTATGACACTTGAGGAAATTCTTGCGAAAATGGGAAATGGCCCAGATGCAAAAGAACTTGCTGAAAAGGACCCATACGATGTGCTGGTTGTTGGAGGCGGTCCTGCCGGTGCAAGTGCAGCAATCTATGCAGCCCGCAAAGGCATTCGTACAGGCATTGTAGCTGAACGCTTTGGCGGCCAAGTTATGGATACCTTGGGCATTGAGAACTTTATAAGCACGAAATATACTGAAGGCCCTAAGCTTGTAGCAAGCCTTGAAGAGCATGTTAAAGAGTATGGAGTAGATATATTGAACCTGCAGCGTGCCAAGCGGTTAGAAAAGAAGGACTTGGTCGAACTTGAACTGGAAAACGGTGCTGTACTGAAGAGTAAAACTGTAATTCTTTCAACGGGAGCCCGCTGGCGCAATGTTGGCGTACCAGGTGAAGAAGAGTTCAAGAATAAAGGTGTAGCCTATTGTCCGCACTGTGATGGTCCGCTTTTTGCTGGCAAGCATGTGGCAGTTATCGGCGGTGGTAATTCCGGCATTGAAGCGGCAATTGACCTCGCAGGTATCGTGAAACATGTAACAGTTCTTGAATTCATGCCAGAACTGAAGGCAGATGCCGTACTGCAAGAACGCCTATACAGCCTCCCTAATGTAACAGTTTTAAAAAATGTTCAAACAAAGGAGATTACCGGAACTGATAAAGTAAATGGGATTTCCTACATTGAGCGGGATACAGGAACTGTTCAGCGGGTTGAATTAGAAGGTGTGTTTGTCCAGATTGGACTTGTGCCAAATACCGACTGGCTAGGCGATGGCGTTGAGCTAACCCGCTTCGGTGAAATTGTTGTTGATAAGCACGGCGCTACAAACATAGATGGAGTGTTTGCTGCCGGCGACTGTACAAACAGTGCATATAAACAGATCATTATTTCGATGGGATCAGGTGCGACTGCAGCTTTAGGCGCATTCGATTACCTTATCCGCAATTAATGAAAGGTAAGAAAGCCGTTTTGCTATGTTTGATAGCAATCGGCTTTCTTTTTTTTAAACAGAATTTTAGATGTTTTTGAGTGACAAGAATAATCTTTATTTGTTTCCTTGTTTTTTCCTTCATCGGTAAAATCATACAGGGAGAAAAGAGGTTTACAAATCAGTAACAATTATTTTTTTCTGAGGCCCATTTAAACTACAAAAAGCTATTACTCTTTCCTAAAGTATTTGAGTGGCACCTTTTTAAACTAGGTTGAATATTAAAGGACATTGTTGACTTTATAGCCAAGTTGATGGGAGAGGAAGGCGCGAAGACTCCTGCGGGAGATCCCGCAGGCGCTTAGCTTCGAGGAGGCACCCGGGACCGCACGCGGAAAGCGAAGCGCCTGGAGCGGTAATTAACTCTTAAAGATTATCAAGAAAAAGCCATTGATAGGACATATACAATAGTGGAATATTCAGACGAAGCACCAGTTAATACTCTCTTGGTCAGGTGCTATAAAACCAGTGCATATTCAAGAGATAGCATATATGTCTATAGATTCTATAAATAGACATGAGAAACAAAAACCATTATTCTAGGTATCCGAACAGGAAATACTTGAAGTTATTGATAACTCAAAGAAATATATTAGAAACCTGA
>NZ_MLYQ01000141.1:0-11978 GCF_001866725.1 Bacillus sp. MUM 13 | reverse complement strand
ATTTCCAGATCTTCTATATTAATGGTCACAAGTTCCGACCGTCGGCTGGCCAGGGCAAATCCCAATAATAAGATTGCTTTAACACGGATACCGATCAAACTGGAGGTATCTATCTTGCTGATGAGTCCGGGGAGGAGGGGAAGCATCAAGGCCTTTTTTGATTGCTGCCGGGAACCGATTTCCCGTTTGATCCCTTCCATCATCGCCTGTACCTCGAGTGACTTCGTCGGGCTGACGTGTCGTTTGAAACGATGGGCCTCACTGATGGACGAAAGGCGCCTTCTAAGTGTGGAGAATTTATGTGTTTCCGCAAGCTCCGAGATGTAAAGGAATATTGTGCCGACATCAGCCGGAAGAGGGGAGCGTTTATTTCCTTTGCACCAGTTGGTGAAATGCTGCCAGTCTGCTGTATAGCTTTTTTGCGTGTTCTTGCTCTTGGAGTTCTGCATGTAGAATTTGATCTTTTCGAGTTTCTCTTGTTCGATTTCAGGAAACTGTTCATTTTCAGGTACAAGCATACTGTCAACTCCTAACTGCAGTGTTTTTCGTTCTAAGCTCCGATAACTATCTATTATCGGAAACTAGAGCATAAGTGCACAGTTAGAGATAGGAATTGGAAATGGTTTTGATCTTCATCATGGAATGAAAATAAGTTACTAGAATTTTAGAAATTACCTCTTGGAAAACTGGGCAGAAATATTAAGAACTATGGAGATGTTCAATATGCTCCAAGAAGATTTATGGTCAGATATTGAAGCAAATCTGGCAAATACCGATGTTCAACTAATGTATGATTATTACTCTGACAGTTCAGTCTCGTAAGCAGATGACAATTGGAGTGACATGTATCATCATGAATTTCAGTATTTTATCGAACAAGATACTTCGTATATGAGCTATGAGTTAAGATCGCAATTTGTTAAATGGAAGTTTAGTACAGTAGTACAGTTCACTACTTGTACTGAAAGAAGAATAAAAGATGTAACAGTGAGTGGAAAGGCTTATTATTTTTATAAATCTATCTATATAAACAAGTAAGTCCTACACAAAAAATAAATAATGTATTAAAATAATAAATGGAATGTTTTGGGAAGTGAAAGCTGAGAGGAACATAATTGTTAAAATTTTTATTAGTAACTATGGGTAATTGGTAGTTTTATCATTCTCATTGCCTTGAGTATAGTTTCTGATGTTGCTCAATTAATAAACTTTATTAATAAACATGTGAATGGCACTGCTGGTCTTTAAAAAAACAATCATCAGATAAATCTGCTAACCGGCACTTACGCGGTGTAATTTTTTATAGATAAATAAGGAAATTTTCTTCCTTTGTTGTATAAAAAACTCAAGGAGATGAGTGAATGGATGCAATCTTAAATAAAATTGAAGGAAATTTAACTATAACCAATGATACTATTTTGCATGGAATGGTCATTGGGAATGTTGAAGTGATCGGATTTACTGTTCTTGAAATTAGTGGAACAATAAATGGGGAAATGATTGTTAATAAGGGAAATACAGTAATCCTTCATGGAACAGTTAATGGTGATGTTATTAACAACGGCGGAGACTTAGCGGTATATGGTACCATTAATGGCCGATTATTTAGAGAAAATGGCAGAACTATTGTTGAATCAAATGCAATCGTCAGGGATATGTAAACTCTAATAGGCGTACTGAGACTTTTCAGGGCTGCCTTTTTTATATAATTCGCAGGAAAGAATATCCTTTTGTCGAATCTCCTTATAAAAAGGGGATGGGATAAATGAGACCGGGAGATTTATTTGAACGAATGAAAGAAGCTGTTGGTGATGATAAAGGAAACTTTGCCTTCGTAATTAGTGCAGCAAATAGCCATGAGCAGCTAGAAATTATTAAAACTGCAAAATGGTTAGAAGTAGAATTGTTTATAAGACTTAAAAAGTGTGAAGTTCAAAAAGCAATGATAACAGAAGGAGTATTCCTCGCAGGAAGAATATTGAATTTATAATTACATCCTTTTGAGGATGTTTTTTTTATTGAAACAAATTATCAACCTGCTAGTGCTAATTGGCATATACAAAGACTAACAACTCCCAGTGATGGTGAAAACCTTTAGGTTCGGTCCTTTTGCCTGCAATATCTCTTAACAAAAGAAGGAAATTATCTATTTTTGTCGAAATTGTAGGCTTAGGTGGTGTTTGAATATGGAAAAACACAAAGTGAGATTTTCTTTTGTTAATGAAAAATCAACTATATTAGAATAGCAAGGTGATTCAATTGAATCCTTATTTTATTTTCTAACTAATCATAAAGAATTGTACGTAAATTCCGATTTGGAAACAGCTATTAATATGCAACTTGTAACTAATATAACTATTACAAAACCAGCTAAAGTTGCTTACGGTAAAGGTTTTAACAGGTAATTAGGACGTAAACCCTGAAGTATGCAAAAAAGTTTTACCTAAAAGGCCACTAAGGATGTAACTGACGTCCTATGATCGACAATATTAACAAAAAACTTTCATTAGACTACTTGCTAACACATTTGCTAACATACTTATTTTATTTGGTTTGCGTAAATTAACTAAGTTAATTAAAAGACGCTATAAAACCTGAGAAATCAGGCCTAAATGCATCTGTTTTTATTAGGCTGCTCTCATATTTAGCACGACAATATTGACAGGGTAGAGGTCACTGACATGACTCCACCCATAATATAAGTCGTGTTTCTTCTATTATATAGGGATTATTATATTAGAGATTTTTAAGAATGCTGCTAGCATTATTCTTGTATCTCAAACCTGCCTGAACATAGCGGTCGACCATTTCCCTAGTCTTGTGTCCGGTCTGTTTCATAATCGCAATATCCGTCATACCTAACATAGCTGCACTTGTAGATAAACCGCTTCTTAGGCTGTGAGCTGCAAAATCCCGTTCGTCCATCCCTAACTCTCCGATATATTTTTTCACAATCAAAGCAATACTCTGATCACTTAACCGATCTTTAATGTTACCATGCCGGTCAATGGACCGAAATAATGGTCCTGATAGGATACCAGCTTTTTCTATCCAATTACTAGTCGCGGCCACCGGACAATATTCATTGTAAGTGAACACCACGCCTTTGACCAGGTCATCATTTTTGGTCTTCGTCTCCCGAATCCGCACATCCATCCCAAAGTCATTGATTTCCAAATCTTCAATATTGATGGACACGAGTTCCGATCTCCTGCTGGCTAACGCAAATCCCAACAACAAAATAGCTTTATCCCTAATGCCTTGTATAGTAGATGTGTCAATCCTGTTGATCAATTCAGGGAGGATCTGGATCATCAGGGCCTTTTTCGATTGCTGACGCGAACCGTTTTCTCGTTTGATACCGTCCATCAAAGCCTGTACCTCAAAAGCCCTAGTGGGGGTGGGGTATCTTTTGAATCTATGTGCCTCACTGATTGAAGAAAGGCGTCGGCGCAGCGTCGAGTATTTATGTGTCTCGGCAAGTTCCGTGATATAAAGGCAAATGGTGCCGACATCAGAGGGAAGGGGAGAGCGTTTATTTGATTTGCACCATTCCGTGAAATGCTTCCAATCTGCCGAGTAGCTTTTCTGGGTATTTTTGCTTTTGGAATTCTGTATGTAGGATTTAATCTTCTCCAATTTATCATTCTCGATTTCCAGGAACTTTTCATTTTCAGGTACGAGCATCAATTTACCTCCTTAGTACTGGTTTTTTTCTCTAAGTAACGATAATCATATATTATCGCTACTTAGAGAAAAAGTACACAGTTAAGGGGGTAAACTAACAAAAATATCCCCAATGAATCATCCTGGTGTAACCGCTAGAATAAAGTAGACAGTTTTCGCTCGAATTGCGTGATTACTTTCGACAACATAAATAGCTTTCTAGTAAACTAGATTTATTCGTTTACTGGAGGTTAATGACTTGGAGGAAAGACTAGTGTTATATGTTGAGATACATCAATTATATAAACGTAAAATGAAGATTGCTCAAATTGCTAGCCATTTAAAAGTTAATCGAGGAACTGTATATAAATATTTGGGGATGTCCTTTGAAGAAGCACAAGAGTTTTTAGGGAATCCACTTCGAAAACCAAAGAAATTAGATCCCTATCGGGATTGGATTGTAGCCTGGTTAGAGGAGTTTCCACATTTAAGTGCAGCTCAAATTCAAGATTGGTTGTTAGAGCGTCATCCTAATTTAGAAATTGGTGAAAGTACAGTACGCTCTTATGTAAAAGAAATTCGCGATATATATCAGATTGAGAAAAAAACCATTGTTAGACAATATGAGGCTGTCCCCGAACAACCGATGGGTAAGCAGTTGCAAGTGGACTGGGGTGAAACAAAGCAGAAAACGATAACGAAAAAAGAAGTGAAATTGTATTTCATCGCTTTTGTCTTAGCACATTCTCGTTATAAATACATGGAGTGGCAAGACCGACCTTTTACAACAAAGGATGCAATCCGTTGTCATGAAAATGCATTTCTGTTTTTTGGTGGACGTACAGAGGAAATTGTTTATGATCAAGACCATTTACTTACTGTTAGTGAAAATGCAGGTGACTTAATTTTAACATCTGAGTTTCAAGCATATGTAAAAGACCGTAAATTTCGCGTACACTTATGTCGTAAAGCTGACCCTGAGTCAAAAGGGATGATTGAAAACACAGTGAAATACATAAAGGGTAATTTCGCAGATAGTCGAGTTTTTAAAGATATTGAGAGTTGGAATGTGAGTGCGTTACAGTGGTTAGCCCGGACAGGAAATAAGAATGTACACAATACAACGAAAAAGAGACCCGTTGAAGTGTTTCTCGTCGAAAAGCAACACTTACAACCAGTCTCCCCCTTACTTCCATTAGAAAGTAACCATACAGCAATTATATCAAGGAATGTTAATAAGGACAATACGATTCACTTTAAGTCCAATCGTTATTCAGTTCCAGTTGGAACTTATGGGTCACAGCAAGATAATCAAGTGTACCTCAAGATAAAACAAGATACGTTAATTATTCTAACTCAACCAGTTGGTGAGATACTAGCTGAACATAAAATTAGTGCTGAAAAAGGTAGACTTATTAAAAATCGAAATCATACACGTGATCGTTCTAAAGGAATTGAAGAGTTAAAACATAGCGTCATTTCTAGCTTTGAAAGTAAGGAAGACTCTGCAGCATATATAAATGAAATTTGCCTAATTTATACACGTTATCGACGCGATCAATTAGCTATTCTTCAATCTGTCATAGAGAACGAGCCAGAATGGATTAATGAAGCACTTCAAAAATGTATCGTAGAAAAACTATATAGTGCCAATGATTTTCGTGATGTGGTTAATTATATAAAGAAGTCAAATACCGAATCTATACCGGCAGTTAATACTAGTAAAAGTGTGCAAACATCTAAAAAGGAAATTAAAGTAACAACACGTTCTATAAGTACATACACCAGTATTTTGGAGGGTGTATCGAATGAATAAAACCGTTAAAGAATTACAAGAACACTTCCGCCAACTTCGATTAGCTGAAACCGCAGAGGAGCTTCCACAGCTCCTTTGCGAAGCAGAAAAAGCATCGTGGACTTATTTAGAATTTTTAGAAGCAATTACAACATTTGAACTAAATAAACGTGAGATTAAAAGTATTGAACGACGTATGAAGTGGGCACGTTTCCCTTATGTTAAAACACTTCATGAATTCAATATAGAAGAACAAACAGCCCTAACAGAACGCCAATTAACACAACTTCAAGAGTTTAGCTGGTTAGAACAGCAAGCAGTATAATTTAATTTTATTAGGACCTCCAGGTGTAGGGAAAACTTTTCTAGCCGTAGGGTTAGCCATAGAGGCTATTCAAAGAGGATTTCAAGTGTATTTTGTGACGATGGGCGAATTAATTCAACTACTGAAAACTCAAGAAATATCGCATAAATCACAAGTGCAGCTAAAACGATTACAGGCATCTGATTTAGTTATTATTGATGACTTGATGTACATGGCGATGGATCAACGGGAGGCAAACTTGTTTTTTCAGTTAATTAATCACTTGTATGAACGAAGTTCGATTATATTAACCTCAAATAAAAGTCCTGAGCAATGGACTGAGTTAATGGGAGACCAAGGTATAACTACAGCGATATTGGACCGTCTGTTACACCGAGTGGAGGTTGTTCACATGAATGGAGATAGTTATCGCATGAAAAATAGGCAGCATGTATTTTAAGCAAAAGTGTTCATTTCAATCGAGCAAAAACTGTTCATTTTCACTTGACGGTTACACCTGGGTCTACCCTGACATACTGCTTACACAATTGTTTAGATTTAATGCTCTCTTGCCTTTGTGTAATAAACCCTGATCTAAATGCCTTCTTTATTGAATTAAATGGGGGATATACGGTAAAATCAAAACTAATTTCCTTGTAGGGCGAATCTCTGCATTGTACTTTTTTCTAAATTTGGTTTTCGATAACAATCTAAGTTAATCTAATCTAGAATATGATAATAAGTGTTCTATAGACCTCTATTTCTCCTGCATGAAAATGTGATGAAATCATGGTAGAAATACCGGTAAAGCTGAGGCTGGGAAAAAATACATTGAGCAACAAGATCAATTATTTGCTAAAAACACACGCATTATTATAGAAGCACTAAAAAAGTTGACCACACCTGTTAAGATATAGTAATAAAAAAACAAAGGCCTCGAAGCCTTTGTTTTGTAGGCCAAAAATTTATTGTGAGAAACCCCTTCAAGTTAACATAAAATAATTATGAAAACACCGGGTATTTCTGTAATCAAGTTCATAAGGATTTGGAGATGGTGCTTCTTCCGGATACTATTCAATAGGCACCTTTCAAGTGTGGAGAATTTATGTGTTTCCGAGGGATCCGATATGTAAAGGCATATTGTGCCGACATCAGCCGGAAGAGGGGAGCGTTTATTTCCTATGGCCAGCTGGTGAAATGCTGCCAGTGTGCTGTATAGCTTTTTGGCGTATTCTTGCTCTTGGAGTTCTGGAGTTCTGCATGTAGAATTTGATCTTTTCGAGTTTCTCTTGTTCGATTTCCGGAAACTGTTCATTTTCAGGTACAAGCATACTGACAACCCCTAAATGTGGTGTTTTTTTCTCTAGGTTCCGATATTGTCCGAAATGCAAAGGTTAATTTCGCTGTAGAGCAAATCTCAGAATCAATAACAAAAATATAAAGGGAACCTTCTGTGAATAGTGGTGTTAAAATTCTCAATAATAACTGTTTAATTTTCCTCAGTGTTCACGGATCATCTAATTCAATAGAAAAAAGATCGGAAGTTTATGAATGATGTTATTTTTGAAGGATTTTTTTAAGATAAGGGAATTGAAAAACTTTTCGGAAGTATTTAGAGGTAGAGAATGCTCCTAAATCAAATAAATGAACAAAAAGTGTAAGTAAGCTAGATACACATAAACCTTCTTTACTGGAACGAATTAAAGAAGGAACAACGAATTGTGCAGTCTTAATTGAAGAAATTCGAGCGGTATGAAAAAAAGCGCCATTTTTCAAGTGTTCGTCCAGTCCTATCGGGAGTTCCTAAAGTAGTAGATTGGGCAGATAATGTTGAAGATGAAGACCTGAAGCGTCCCTTGAACCTTTTATTATGATCCTGAGTTTTCCCCGTAAATGAGTGTACAACAGATTTGATACAGGTGACTTTGATGAAATGTCATATGGATGCGTTTGGCTATTTTCATGGTATTCTTCAGCAACTTCCTTATGACAATATGCGAACAGTCGTCTCAAAACATAGTGTCAGCCAGATTCAGTTCAACAAAAAAATTGAAGACTCCTTTAGGGGTAAATATTAAAGATATTAACATATATTCAGAAAAAAGGTACAAAAGCATCCTTTCGAACTACCTGACGGTTTCATGACTACTAAGTATTTGAAGAAGGCTGTTGGTATATTGTAGAAGAAAGGGCCCAATTAAGAGCCCTGCATAATTACACTTTATTTATGAAACTTCTTTTAATTGTTTTTCCTTATTTGAATAACAAGCACTCCACACTAATAATGTTCCTAAAATACCCAAACTTATGATATAAAAAGAAATCCATGGGGATTGTACATAAGCTCCGAGAATTAATCCCAAACTGGCAATAATTGAACCGCCATGATTTGATAATGCACCAAATGCTAAATATGATCCACGCTTATTATTTGGAATTAGTTCAGCTTGCTTAGCTTGACGAATAGGAGCGTAAAGCAATTCACCTATTGATGCTATTAGACTAGCTATTAATAACGGTAATATATGGTTAAAAGATGCGACTAGTCCATATCCTATCACATACATCAATAATCCAGTGACAAATACACGCTTTTCATTAAATTTTTTGCTGAAATTAGTAATTAAAAATGTCAATAATAAAATAATAATTGTATTTTCAATTTGAATTGTACTTAACATTCTTACACCATCTAACTCAAATTTTCCCAAATTTAGAGTGTGAAACTCTTGTGAAAGCCTTACTCCAACATAATTTCCTAAAGAAAATTCGGCTGCAAAAATAGTTGCGCCAGAGACAACAAATTTAATCCAATTAGAATCTTTTAAAGCAATAGTATAATTATTAATTAAATCTAAAAATATATTTTTCTTAATCCTTTCTTGAGTAGGATCGGTATATATCAAATATTTGTTTAACATGATAGCGATAAACAAAAGAACAAGTGTTGATATGATAAAAAGTTCAAAGAAATATTTTTTAAACAACAAGCCACCAATAGTAGTACCTAGTGCTAAAGATAAATTAATTAACCAATAATCATAAGTATAAACATCCTTACGATTTTTTGTATTTGTAGAATCAATAATTATAGCTGAGAATGCAGGTTTATAAAGATTATTAGCTATACCATTTAAAAGAAAAAGGGGAACTAACAATGCCGTTGCCTTTATACTAGGATGTATGCATATAGCCATACCAGCTTGAAACGATATATGCAGGAGCTGACCAATGATCAGAATTTTTTTTCTTGGAAAACGATCAGCTAAGTAACCTCCAACTAGATTGGAAAAAAAATAAAGGATAATACTTATAGTAATCAGAGTACCGGTTAATGCCTTTCCTATTTCACTAGTAAAATAAATTGCCATAAAAGGAATGGTGGCAAAAGTAGCAATTCTATTAAGAAAAGAACTAACAAGCCTAAGTTTAATATTTCTGGAAAAATATTTAAATTTCACAAGTAAAACTCCATTTCTATTGAATACTTAATAATGCAGATTTGGTGTACTTTAACAGATAAAATTCGATAATAAAATCTAAGATACCAGCTACACCTTCGCTATAATTTAAATTTGTCCTTATCAAACTTGATTCAGGAAAATATGTTAAATTATTATTTTTATACTTAAATAATAATACACTTTTTAGCAATTGTTCTGATAAATAGAGATATTTTTCATTACCTGTTCGTGTATAGAATTCTAAGAGTAATAAACCATTTCCTGATAATCCATTAATAAGACTGGGATTATTAATATACTTATACGCTATTGAATTTATCAGTTTATCCAAAAGTTTACTCAGTTCATCATTTTTTAAATATAGGTTAATCTCAAATAGCGCTTTGGAAAGACCCCC
Source organism: Bacillus sp. MUM 13 (assembly GCF_001866725.1). Taxonomy (NCBI): domain Bacteria; kingdom Bacillati; phylum Bacillota; class Bacilli; order Caryophanales; family Bacillaceae; genus Bacillus; species Bacillus sp. MUM 13. The sequence goes on along the minus strand of NZ_MLYQ01000141.1, from coordinate 2,352 downwards.
TGTTCCAAATAATGAAGAAGTATACATTTCTTTAGTACTATTGGTTGGAACAAGTACATTATTCTTATCTATAAAAGCATAACTAAGTATTTTTTTTATAATGAAATAAGAAATATCTAGATATCTCCGATTTTCGGTATGTTTATAAAGTAGTGTTAAAAAGTATGATATTCCAGATAAACCATTAAAGAATCCTAATTCTAGTTTCCCATCTCGATTAAAGAACGCATTAAAGTCATGCCTAACAAAATCGTTAGCGATTTTATCTCCGATTTTTTTCGCTTGTTCTATTAAATGAGGTTTTCTTGTCTCGTTAAATAAGTGTAGTAAAACTAAACCGACACCACTGACCCCAAATGCAACACTATAGTCAACAGAAATTTTTTCCATATTTAATAAAGTCTTATCGATCATTTCAAACGACTTTTGAGGTTTTGATAATTTGTAGAGTCCATAAGATAATCCCGCGGTTCCAGAGTAAAGATTGGGATCTTGGCAATCATCTAAGTTATTTATTAAATAATTTTCTACTAATTCGTTAGTCTTAGTATCCTTAAATACTTTTTCAAGCTTATTTAGCGTGATTAACACACCTAAATCTCCTGTATAAAGTCCTTTGCTTGTGCCAGAAGGTATATAGTTAAATAATTTATTGTCTGTATTTATAATATTATTTTTTATAGTGAGGTGTAGTTCTTCCATAATGGATAGTAAAGTAGATTCGCTTAGGTTATTATTATTTTTTTGATTATGATAAATCCTTTTCGTGTTCCTAATATTTATTAATTTATTTAATTCGTGTTCTAAAACTATTGAATTAGAGTTGAAAATTAAATTATCAATAAAAAGAGCAAGGTCTCTTTCAAGAATTCCATCAAATACTAATTCACTAATGAAATTACTTATTGAACCGGGAGATAAGGTAAAAAAACTACCTGTTGAATGGAAGAAACTTAGCAAAATTAATCCAACGGCTTCTATATCTCCAGCGAATCGATTAGATAAATCTTTACTGATCTTTTTTAATCTAAATCCACGAGTTAACATATATGTAGAGCTTAAATTTTTGATTTTTGGAGTTGCAGCTAATTCAAAGTCTAGAAAATGAACTTTATCATATTTGTCAATTAGGATATTAAACGGCGATAAGTCCCCAATTGAAACACCTACTGAATGAATATCCTTGACCTTTCTCATAATATCAATAAAAATATCAATAAAACGTTTTTTTATTTTCTCCTTATCACTTATACAAGCCCCAAGAATTTGGGGAGACAAAATAAACTCTTGTATTGTTTGTCCTTCTATATAGTTTACTGAAATAAAATAGTGTTCCCATTCATAAAAACTGTCCAATAAACAAGGGACGCCACTAATTCCTTTTAACTCCTGTAAAATAAGCGCTTCATATTTTCTCAATTTTAAACTGTCAATGTCCTTATTTAGTTCGTTTAAGAAAGGCCTTGCCTCTTTTAGTACAACATCTTGATGAAGTATATTATCAAAAGCTAAATAAACACCGCCAGTATTTGACATGTGAATAACTTGTTTAATCATATACCTTCCATTTTTAAGACCCGTAATATTTTCATCATTTTCCTCAATCAAATCTTCGAAAGGATCAATCACCCAAGTTGGTTGATTGTAATGTGGTAAAGGAGTATCATTGTATTCTTCACCATTTGGTCCGATAATAACATCACTTAATTGATTATTTTTGTTTTTTCCATCTTTAATTTTCCCGTATCGATAGTATAGTACTTTACAGTCTTTATACCTTTTATCAGATAAGATATAAGGTCCTATGTAATTTTTGAGTATAGTATATAAATCCAAAACAATAGTAGTAAACGTAGTTTCACTATTTGGATATATAGTTATAAATTTTCCTGAAGAACTCCTATCCCAAGGTTTAGATAGTGTTTTTTTTAAAATTTCATCATCTCTTAAAAATTTAAAAGGAATTTTTCTTTCAATACAATAACTTGAAACCGTCTTTAGAATTTCTAAAGCATTGCTTGGAACTGCGGATATATGTATTTTCCAACCGAATTCTGGTAAGTGTTTTTCGAAATCAATTTTATAAAAAAAACCTGACTTCCTCATTTTAATGGAACTGTCAGCTACAATACGTTTATAGTTCCCTTTGTCTATATATGAGTCAATATCCCATTCAATATGGGTTATGTTGTAGTCAATTGTCATTTATATCTCCCCCTTGAATGTTAGAGAAACTAAAAGACTTTCTATTTGATTTCTAAATAGAAAGTCTTTTGTTAACCAAATTAATGGGCGGTTCTACCATCATTAAAGAGTAGTACCAGGATAAATTTTCGCTGCAAGACCAGTTTC
>NZ_MLYQ01000140.1:0-8009 GCF_001866725.1 Bacillus sp. MUM 13 | reverse complement strand
ACTTTTGGGGTGCACTACACAAATAAGGACCCTCTTTTGTTAAAGCTTTTGCAGAAGTATTAGTAACTGCCGTACCCGAAACCGCCAGATTCATACCACAACTATAACCTCTTATTCATTTCTTTTTTTCCAGGCGTATGGTAACCACGGTGAGAAGAACTCCTAGAAACACCATAATAGCAGCTACCCAAGGGGTGTGCTGTAATCCCATGATGTCCGCCGTAATTCCTCCGACGTACGAACCTAAAGCAATTCCTCCGTTAAACGAAGCAATATTAAGAGAAGAGGCAACATCGACAGCACTGGGTACATAACGCTGCGCTAGGTTCAACACGTAAGATTGTAATACAGGCACGCTCATAAATGCCAACAGTCCCATAGCTGACACCGTAATTAAACCAACTGCTTTATACGGCGCGGTAAATGTAAAGATCAATAGGATAACTGCTTGTACGCTAAACATAGAAAGTAAAGCTTTAAGTGGTTTTCGATCCCCAAACCGTCCTCCTATAGTGTTTCCAATTGCAATGGCTATCCCATATACAAATAGGACAACACTCACTTTTTCTGCACCAATTCCCATGATATCCTGAAGAATAGGTGAAAGGTACGTAAAGGTTACGAATGTACCTCCGTACCCTAGAATCGTCACGGCTAAGATCAGTAAAATTCTTCCGTTACCCGCTAATTTCAGCTGATCTTTATAAGATGGTGGTATTTCTGTTTTTAATTGATGACTTTGAATTGCAATAGCATTAAGAATAAGAGCAATTAAACCAATGAATGCAATTCCGTAAAATGGAAATCTCCAGCCAAAAATATCACTGATATATGTCCCTAAAGGAGCCCCAATTGCAGTGGCAACCGTAAACCCTCCGAAAACAAATGCAATAGCACTTGCCTGACGATTTTTAGGAACAAGACTTGCGGCAACCGTTGAACCTATAGCAAAGAACACACCATGTGCGAATGCTGATAGTATACGCCCTGTTAGTACGATACTGAATGTGGGAGCAATAGCCGTTATGATATGCCCGATAATAAACAGAACGATAACGGATAATAGCACTTTTTTTCTCGGAACCTTTGCCGTTAGAGAAGTTAAAATAGGTCCTCCTGCTGCAACTCCTATTGCATACATTGATACAATTAATCCAGCTGTAGATGTTGATATGTGAAATTCATTCGCAACTGCAGGAAGAACACCTACACTGATGAATTCTGTGACTCCTACACCAAAGAATGTTGCGGCCAAAGCAAACAGTGCAAATTTATTCCCATTTGACTTTGGCGCTGAATGTTCATTTCCATTCATGTGAAGACCTCCTAAGATGTGCTTGATTTCTTATATAGAATACCACCACAATATAATCGATAATAGTGAATGTAAATGATTATGTTATGCATTACTTTTGGATAATGGATTTTTGTGTAAACCTATCTTGCCCAGGAATGGGGAATCTCAAGCTTCAGTTAGAGGCGTATTGGCTTAAACTAATTGATTTTAATGTTATTGAAACCGATTATAATTTGGGTCTCAATCAGCTAATTTTATTAATTTGGGAACGAATTTGAATCTAACGAGCCCTTAGGAGTTAATGGCTCTATGAAATGACTGATTTTAACCAAGATACTGTTTTTGAAATTGTTCCATACGCAACTATAACAATTGACTTAATACCAGATAAATCTCTTTTTGTTTGGATTCTTTCGTAAGGATTGTTGCTTTTAAATAGCAAAAACTGTTTTTCTAATACAGTTGGTGGACTGGATTAAACAGCATAACTGTACTTTACTAAGTCCTACACTCCGAGTAACGGATATTCTAAGATGAGAAAGTAATTCGTCTTCAGTAAAATGTATGTTTTCATAGGGTAAGGAATAAAGCTTTAAGAATTGTAACGCTGCCTTACCCTCCCACTTTTTAATCACCCTTAGAAATTCTGAAGTACCGGTCAATCCAGTTATGAAACTGGCCTTGGACCGTTTGAAGGTCTTCAGTTAAAAGATCGCTTATTTTCTTTGCCACACGGAGTTCTGCATAAACCCCTTAAACCTTCTTTCCATAAGAATGCTTCTTTAGAGACCCTCCGATCTTAGCTAACACACTATTCACTGTCTCAGTAGATGAGCTTGGTTTCGGTAACTTTGAAATACGCGAACGTGCTGCCCTTAACATGTCGTAACCCTCATACTGGAGAAGAAATTCAAATAGCAGCTGGGAAAATCTCTGCTTTCAAAGCTGGAAAAGCTATTTTCGGAAAATAAATACACTTACAAAAAGGAGTGGGAACCTCCAGCGAGCAAAAAAGACCATCTTTTAAAGACGGCCTTTCTTTTAAACTAGATCTTCTGTTAATGTCATAGAGCGATTTTGGAGGCTATCGGAACGCAGGCTATAAGCAACTACTTTCTTCTTATACTGTTTGACTACATCCACATGATCACTGTTGCTGTACAAAAACAACCTGACATCCTTTTTGCCTTTTTTGGTATCAATGACTAGTGGAGTCCCGCCGTTTTCTGGATGCAAAAACATTTGTTCATTTCCTGGAAATATATAATATTGTTCTAAGAATGTACCTTTGTTAAAAAAATCAATTACTTGAGCTGCATCTTCACTTTCCAGGTGTTTTCCCTCGAAGGTCACGACGGTATTCGCATCATTAAGCTTTGAATGCATTTCAAACTTGCCTGTAATCCATTTCACCGCATCGGATGGAAGACAGGAAATCAATATTTTTAATAGACCAAAGAGAATGGTCAAAACCAAAGCTAGTCCAGTCATACTTCATCATCTCCGTATTGTTCTAATTTGATATTTTTAAATATTTCATTTCCCTTTTATAATAAGTCTACTATTTTTAGATTGCACTAATATGTGAAATATGTCACAAAAATACAATAACGTTAAATTTCCAAGTGGCAATATGAGCAAAGCGAAAATTTATAACATAAAGAATGTTGAATAAACCACGATTGTACAGTAATTGGTTCAGTAACTAACGATTTTCTAGCAACTTCCAATGAAGCTAATAACAAATAGGAAGTCGAATTGCCGTTAACATACTTAAAACAAATTGAACCCGCTTGGGTGAATCAAGATTCCCCCGCAGATTCAGAACTCTGAGTTAGAGAACCATCTAATTTATTCACACTTGCTGCAGCCATGTCGGCCCCGGCCTCCATTGCAGATAATGGCATTTCCTTTGAAAATGAATATGGGCCCATGTGCTTCGTCAACAAGAACTGGCACCGGAATATCTCTTGAATGAGCAATTTTCACAATCTTTTTTAAGTCTCCAGAAACACCATAATAAGTTGGGTTGATAACCAATATAGCTTTGGCATCAGGATAGGTTTATTGCTTTTTAAATAGAATCCGGTGTAATCCCGTGTGAGATACAGAAGCGGGAATCTACTTCCGGATGGATAAAAACAGGTATAGCACCTGAGAAAATAATCGCATTCATAATGGATTTGTTTACATTTCGCGGGACTAAAATCTTATCTTCAGGTTTACAAACGGACTTAATCATGGCCATAATCGCCCCGCTTATCCCCTGTACAGAGAAGAAAGTATATTCTGCACCAAATGCTTTTGCCGCTAATTCCTGTGATTGTTTAATAATGCCTTTTGGAATGTGTAAATATCAAGCGGTTCAATATTAATTAAGTCAATTGAAAAGCATTCTCACCAATAAATTCTCTAAAGACATGATCCATTCCATTTCCTTTTTTATGGCCGGGGATATGAAACTGGATTGGATTTTGTTCTGCATGTTTTTTTAGGCCCGTAAATAACGGAGTTTCAAACTGGTTTAACAATTTGCACACACCCTTTCTCATCTTACGTGTTGAAATTAATAGTCAAGTTGTTATAAATGATTAAGATGGTCATCAAAAATATCCTGCAAAATGGAACAAATCTTACGAAACCGTGCACTTACTAATATAGTGATAGTTTTATAAATAAGTTTTTGTAAAAGAACAGGTCCTTCCCCCGAATATGGCTAAGCAATAATTTTCTAATCAATAATCCAAATATGATTTGTTTGCGGGCATATTACTCCATATCACAGTTGTGAATTTATACACAAATTAGAATCTTCCCTATGGTTAAATCTTTTCTAAAAATCCACCACTCTACAATAATGGATTTTTTAAAATAGATAACCATCCAATCTTACGCTTTTTTCACCATCCATTAGTAAAGATCTATGTTAATATCATGATTCTTAATACGAAATACTCGACAAAAAGTCCTTACTCTACTTCTTTAGAAAATAAATCCATCAATTGTTTGATTGTAGGACTGAGATTTACTAAGAAATAAGCTTCTCTTAATCTTCTAAAAGTATCGTTGCCCTGAATATAGGACTGTCCTCCAGAAAAGAGCATGTCAGTTTGTGTTGCTTTCAGCGTAAGTTTAGCCATTTCCAATCTAGTCTGTAAGATGTCCTTCCAAATGCTTGAAAGGTCTGTAGATTCCGCATGAGAGTAAGTTTTGTTCCGAAGACTTTCAAGTTCTCCTGACAATTCCTGTATTTTCGGTTTAAGAGACCTATTACCTTGACTATTTCTAGAATAGATATCTTTTAAAGATTGTATTGCAGCATGTGAAACCCCAATCCCCAGAGGTATTTGATATAAAACCAAAAATGGACGGAGCGTTTGTATGAATGTGTCGGCATTTTGGGAAATAATCCAATCATCTGGAATGAATACTTTGTCAAAGGAGCAGGAATACGTACCGCTCCCCTTTAATCCAATAAAATGAGTTTTCTTTTCCGATATGAGTCCCTTTGTATTCAAAGGAAGGATTCCTATGATTCTTTTTTCCTCATTCTGTGAAGCCACAATTACAAACCAGTGGTCATCATCAAGATTAGAAACGCTTGGTAAACTTCCGGTCAAGAAATATCCACCCGCTGTCCTTTCAGCCTTCAAGCGAATATTCTCCAGTCCGGCATAATATTTTAATGCGTTTGATAATCCAGTTCCACCCAGTATTTCTCCTAATTCAAGGGCTGGTAATAAATCGTTTTTTATAAAAGGATTACTGCTCAACCTCAATGCAGTTAGTGCGGCTAAATGACACCATTCTGTAAATGCGGTTGTCATGCAATGGTTTGCTGTCTCTTGGATTAAATCAATCTCCCTGTACCGTAAACTTCCCTTAGGTAAACTTGTGGAATGAAAGAAGCCATTTTCCCCTAGAATGTTCAGAAATCTTTTGGGGTAAAGTCCCACTTCGTCCACTTCTTGAATAAAAGGTTTAAGATGCTCCTTAATGATTTGGCCTAAAACTATCTTATCTATTTGTGTTGATATCACCTGTGCCACTCCTAATCTGTAAAAAAATCAAGGGACCCTGACCACAATAAAAATATTTGAATCGTGAGAGGTCGACTCGTTTAAGCTTATTATTTCTTTCTATACAAATTTTTTAATTTCTGAGTGTTACCAATAACTTAAAGACATCAGGCCTTGCATAATGGCCAACAGGATCAAATTCCATTCGCTAAGCGATTTGTTTAAAGTCCAGATTTAGTGGTATCAGTGTTTCTTCCCGTCCCCAGTCTGGTCCTGAAATAGAATCCCCAAGCCGCCAACAATGGCCTTACACGGCTGTATATTATTCTCGGTATAGAACTCTTAAAATTATCATAAAAAGCTAAATCCTTCAGACATATGTCCTAGTTTACATATTTATCGGCTGAAAAAACCATAGACCTTAAGGATAACTATCTTCTCAAATTTATTTAATTTGGCGTAAAGCTAATGCAAACCTTTTAATTCCCATATCAATATCTCCCTCTTTCTCCCTGGCAAATGTAAAACGAACATAGCCTTTTTGCGTTCCCATGGTTGATCCAGGAACATAGATGACACCATTTCGTATGGAATTCTCGAGTAATTGACCTTCATCATGCCCTTTATTGATCCTGCACCAAATATGAATTCCGCCTTCTGGTATTTGAAATTCGACACTATCCTCCAGATAGTCCTTCATACTGATGACAATTTGGTCTCTCCGCAGTTTTAATTGTTTCACCAAGCGGCAAATATGATTCGAAAAATACTCAGATTCTAAAAATTCTTCGGCAATCCACTGAGTATAGCTACCATGTCCGAAATCAATTTGCTGTTTCGCATCAGATAATCTTTCAATGACAGACTTTGGTCCATGGATCCAGCCAATTCGTAAGCCTGAAGCCACAATCTTGGACAAAGAACTAATATATAATACATTACCGTGCACATCCATCGATTTTAAAGGACTTGCCTCTTTTCCTGTAAAGGAAGTTAAACTGTACGGATCATCCTCTACAATCGGGATTCCATATTTAGAGGATAAATCTAAGATTTTTTTCCTGCGTTCTTGACTAAGGTAAGCTCCCGTAGGATTTTGATAGGCAGGATTTAAAAAAATTATTCGAATACGATGTTTTTTATACAATGATTCTAAATCATCTGGATTGATTCCATACTGGTCGACTGGTAGATAAAACGTCCTTATTCCTGCCGATTTAAATATAGGGAGGCCATAATGATACGATGGATTCTCTAACACAATCGCATCCCCCGGCTTTAAGAGACATTGGACGACAAGATGCAGCGCCTGCTGCGCACCTGAGGTAACCAGGATGGAGGAGGAATCTGTTTCAATTCTCCGATATCTCTTCACATGCTCTACAATGGTATTTCTTAGCCTTTCACTTCCCTGGGGGTGATCGTAGCCCAAGCGGCCAGTAAATGGCCTGCTAGCTACAATTTTTTGTAATGAGTCAAGGGGAAATAAATCTTCAGATAACTCCCCGCTCGCTAGATTTATCAGGCTATGGCCTTCTATTTCCTTCCTGATTCTTTGAATCACCGGCATATTCGGCAAGAATGAGCCAGCTTCCACGTACCGGTTCCAGCTGGGGATGCGCTTTTTGGTAAGTCCCCAGATATCCTTGCTTATTCTTGTTCCACTCCCTCTTTTTCTCTCGATAAGACCAATTGACTCCAATTCATCGTACGCAGCGACAACTGTACTCCTATTTACTTGAAGCTCACTTGCCAGCTGCCTTTCGGAAGGCAGGAGCTGATCGGGAGGAAGGATCCCTTCCTCAATTCCATTTCCAATAAACTCAGCGAGCTGCTTATATATAGGCTTTTTTTGTTTCCTATCCGGTCTCCAATCCATATTTCACCCCGCACCTTGAAATTTAAATTAAAAATAACCTATCCTCTTTAAAAGAAATGATAGGTTTAAGTTTCTTACATTTGATTTTTTTTATGCAAACCACCTAATATAGACGGCAACTGAAATAATAGAAAGAATAATGACGACAGCATAAATCAAAGCTAGATTAGTGATATTACGCTTAGTTGATTTGCTGTACCCTTCATCCCCTTTACCGGCCACCATAAGAGTTGCAATTAGAGAAATAACAGAGATAATGATAACCAAAATATAAGCAACAGTCATCTTTCGCACCTCTATATGTAATTATAATATCCCATTATACGAGTTAAAGGACTAAAAAGAACCATCCAATTCGAATAATCAGAACCCATCCACTTGAACAAAGCCTAGAAAGGTTTTATACTGAATTGCTCTCTGTAGGAACAATATTTTATATTGTATGCGTCTTTAACCGTGGGTATATCGCTTTGTATGTTCGATTATACGTTTCAGCCAAAACGTCAAAAATATGCAGATAATCTTTTTTAAACTATTACTTTTGCCAATTGGCCATAATATTCACCTTTTATAGCTTGGTTTAATAACTTAACTAATTCTATATTTCACCACGACTAAAAAACCTATCTATTTCATTTTATAACAACTTTTAGTTAAGTCCATTTTATTAGAAAAAAATTTCTACTTACCATATTTATAATTTCTTCATTATTGATTCCAAAATCAATTGATAATACTTTACTCCAAGAAATTATATTAGTTAAGGTAGAAATAATTTCTTCTATCGGTTCATTCCCGTTCAGGTTTCTAATAT
>NZ_MLYQ01000014.1:0-39327 GCF_001866725.1 Bacillus sp. MUM 13 | reverse complement strand
TTTTTATATTATGACGCATAAAACGGAAATTTTTATATATACGTCTAAATTACAGGCGATATAATTACCGGAATATATTGAAAATTTTATAAATAAAGTGTAAAATTACACTAAAATTATAAAAAGTATGCAAAGGGTGATGGTTTTGAAAGATTCCATAAAGTTTTTTGTGATTTATTTAGGATTTGTTCCTTTCTTTGTATCACTGGCTGCACTGGTGATTTTGATGACAGGAATCATCCAAAATGAAGCAGTTGTCATTCTGGGTACTTTGATAGCGGGCGGTGCAGCAGCAGGGATTTTGACCGGAAAAGAGAGGCAAATGCATCCTGGTTTCAAAAGAAGGTACCTGCCATGCATCGTGAGCATCTTGTTTACAGCTGCATGCTGGAGTTTGTGCATTTTTATCAGCGGCGGCTTCTATGGGCATGGAGTTTGGGATATTTATGGATTTATACAGCTTCCGTTCATCCTGGTAAATTTCATTGCGGCTTTTATTGGAGATGGACCGCTTTTCTTGTATGGGCCGCTTTCCTATCAACTTGCCTTTACTGCCGGATTCTTTTTCAGCGAAAGACGAAGAGAAGACCCTTCCCCTGTTGAGGTGAAGAAAATACTGCCTTGGTCTGCAGCAATTATTCTGATATTTGCTGCAGGGAGTGCTGTATTGTGGCATAGAAGCCTTAATGTGCTTCCGTCTTATGGAATGGAGTATGGAAACGGATATTCGAGTACAGATTTGACTCTATATGAAGTGACGAATGGATCTAATATCTTGCCGAAGCTGGAAGGGGAAAGTTTGTATAATATCAAAGACAAAAAAGATATGCCTGTACTCGACGGGGCAGAGGCAGCTTTTCCTGTATACTCTGCATTTGCCCAGGCTGTATACAGGAATATTGGCAGTATTGATCAAGAAAGAGAAATAGTGAGTTTTAATAATACCATTTACGCGTTTGAGCGGCTTGTGGATGGAGAAGCTGATATTTATTTTGGAGCAGAGCCATCCATGAATCAAATTAAGCTTGCTAAAAAGAAACATAAAGAATTAGTTATGACACCTATCGGCAAAGAGGCATTCGTTTTTTTTGTTAACAAAGAAAATCCGGTAAAAGGCCTGACCTCCGCAGAAATTAAAGATATATATACCGGCAATATTACAAATTGGAAAAGCCTTGGAGGCAAGGATAAGAAAATACTCGCTTTTCAGAGGCCTGAAAATTCAGGAAGCCAGACAATATTGGAAAAAATAGTCGGCAAGGAACATTTAAAGGAACCGCTTAAAGAAGAAGTCCCGGAAGGCATGGGGGGCATTATTGAACAGGTTGCCGATTATAGAGACTATGACAATAGTATTGGGTTTTCTTTCCGTTATTTCGCTTCTAAAATGAACAGCAGCAAAAATATTAAATTTCTTTCCATAAATGGAATCGATCCCAATACAGCAAACATTTCAAATGAAACATACCCATTTACCGCCAATCTTTATGCCATTACATTGCGAGATAATCCTAATCCGGAAATCCGGCCATTTTTAAAATGGATGAAAGGCAAGCAAGGTCAAGAGCTCGTTGAAAAAGTGGGCTATGTTAATGCACAATAAACCGAAACTCCAAGGTAAGCTTGAGGAAGAGCTGGCCTTGGATTTTTTTGTTTTTTTTGAGGAATGTAGTTTAATGTAATGTTTGTAATATAAATGTAATAGTTTTATTACTTAATTGACAAAATTTGATGGTATACTACTTTTGGGTCGAAAAAAGGATGAATTTGGCTTTTTTGTTTAACTTTCGCCTTAGAACATACATAGGAAAGCTTTCACCAGAATCCTTAATTATACATTCATGAAGAAGTACTGTCTAAAGCTGTTTCTTTCATAAAGTCTCTTTTAAAGTAATGAGCATGCTCGACTGCAGGGAAAGTGAGTCCCTGAAGAAGAATCAAATGCAAGTTTAATAGAGCCTTCATTTAAGAAAGACAGCTTATCTAATAAACTAAAAAAATGGCTGTTAAAATGCTCTTGGTTCCACAGTTGGATGTGCAGTCCGCCGCCGTTAATCAGAGAGAAAATTTGCATTTTGGCCTATAGAAACTCAGGGGGAATAACGTGTTGAAGAAAAGATTAATTGCGATTAATACGACAATAGTACTTGGTTTGGGAAGCGTCTTTTCCATTCCTGCTGTACATGCTTCATCTATTCACCAGCTTCAGGGCGAAAAAGCCCAAATCAGCGGAAAACGTTCTCAAGTGCAGACTAATATTTCTGCTGCAGTTAAAAAGATTACTAGCCTTCAAGAAAGCCAGACAAAACTAAATGCGCAGATTAAGCGGATTGATCAGGCTATCGCGGATAACAATACAAAAATTGAAGAAACAAAAGAGAAAATTGCCCAAACACAGATTGAAGTAGATGGCTTAAGATCTGATATAACAAAGCTGAATGAAAGAATTGCAAAACGGAATGATGTGTTAAAACAGCGTGCGCTTTCTTTCCAGGAAAGCGGCGGAGATGTGGATTACCTGAGTGTTATTCTTGGTTCCTCAAGCTTTAGGGATTTCGTTGACCGTGTAGGTGCAGTTGCTACTATCGTTGAAGCTGACCAGGATATCCTTAAGCAGCATGAAGCCGATAAAAAAGAATTGAAGGAAAAAGAAGCAGCTGTTGAAAAGAAGCTTGCTGAATTAACCAGCACAAAGGTTGAATTCGAAGGAATGATCGCTCAAATCCAGGATCAGAAAAAGGAAAGCCTGATTCTTAAAGCAGATCTTAAAAAGAAAGAAGCAGAAACACAAGCACTGAAAAAAGGCCTTGAAAAAACAGACAGCAAGCTTGCTGCACAGGAATTTTCAATTCAAAAGCAAATGGAGCAGGAACGTAAGCGCCAAGCAGAATTGGAGGCTGCAAGACTCCGTGCGGCAGCTGAAGCACAGGCCCGCAAAAAAGAGATGGAAAAAAGAATGAGTGAGCAAAACCGCTCGCAAGCACAGTCATCTCCATCTCAATCTGAATCTCCATCTCAATCTGTCCCTGCATCAGACGACAGCCCGGCACGCAGCTCCGCTGATTCTGTGCACGTCATAAGCGGAGGCGGCAATCCTGTGACTGCCGGCTACCGGTATATCGGAAATTCCGTTTATGTTTTTGGCGGCGGAAGAAGCGACAGCGATATTGCTAACGGCAGATTCGACTGTTCAAGCTTTGTTCACTGGGCATATGAGCAGGCAGGAATCTCGCTTGGAGCAAGGGGCTCTGTCAGCACAGATACCCTGAAAAACATGGGCAGCCAGGTTTCATCTTCTGACATGCAGCCAGGAGATCTTGTATTCTTCAATACGTACAAAACTGATGGACATGTTGGCATTTACGTTGGTAATGGGAAATTTATCGGAGCACAAAGCTCTACAGGTGTAGCAGTTGCTGATATGACAAGCGGCTACTGGAAACAGAAGTTTAACGGACGTGTAGTCCGAATCAGATAATTATTCTAAAAAAAGCACGAGCTTCCTTCCTGGGGAGCCCGTGCTTTTTTGCTATTCCTGTGGTAATAGAGTTTCGGGAGAATCCTTAATTATGGAAGGTTGTAAAAACCTCAACTAAAATTACTCTTTTCTGTGAGACCCCGCAAGCATTGCTTGTGAGGCTTACCGCCCGCCCCGCGGAAAGCGGGCATCCTTGAGCGGAAATCAACCCACTTGTTCACTAGCAGCAAAGTTTACGCAAACAGTCAAATGAAAATACGAAGTCTATTTTTAGATGATATGTGTTTTGGAAAATGTTGATTGGGGAATATTATTCAAAATAACTATTTGATAATGGAATGAAACTTTTTATCCTTTTATCCGTATATAAGGATAGAGGAAAGGTGATGCGATAATATTATATTGTACAAACATTCTTCTTCATCTCAAGTTAAGTCAGAAAACATTCTTGGAGGAATAAAAATGATAAAAAAAATACTGGCTGCGATGCTCACCCTTACACTGGTGTTCAGCCCGGCAGGTGCTTCTGTATTTGTTGACCACAATCATACTAATACAGCGAGTGCCAAATCGTATAAATCCGGCAAGCGATCCTTTAACAGCAATCGCTCAAATTTCCAGAATAATAACCGTTCAAATTATCAGAGAAATAATAGATCGTACAATTCACCAAGCAAAAGCAATTCCTTCCGCAAAGGCGGCTTTATGAGAGGCATGCTGTTTGGCGGTCTGGCAGGCATGCTGTTTGGAGGCTTGCTCGGGCATTTGGGTGGCTTTGGAGCCATTTTCGGCCTATTAGTCAATGTAATAGCCATACTGATCATTATTATGATCATCAGCAAAATCTTTAGCCTTTTCAGAAGAAATCGCCGTCCAGAGGACAGAGATTCATGGAGAAGATAAAAGCTGAAGAACAGGATATCATTAATGCAGTCTGTCTTTATATTGCAGATAAAAAGGGGATTGCACCTGAAGAAGTGGAAGTAGAGCTCATGTTTGACGATGATTATGGCTTTTCTGCTGAAGTTTATACAGGCGGAAGAAAGCAGGTGCTCATTACCGTAAACTTAATCGAAGCCCTTCGTCTATGGCTTGACCAGGAGCTGCATCGAAACCCGTATGCCGGTATTGAACTCGTCCTCGATGATAATGAAGGCATAATTGCCTACATTACCGAATGATATATAGAAAATGAATCTCCTTATGAAGAGGAGATTCCTTTTTTTTTGCTAAAAAACAGGGAAGATACGTTGAGTTAGATAAAAGAAGGTTTTAAGTAAAACGTCAAACAAAACGGCACAGTGTGAGTTTATGCCATAAAAAATTGCCCTGGCATGAAAGACCAGAGCATTTTTGTAATGGATGACAGTGCTAATTCAATTTCGTTTTTGGTTTTCTCATTAAGATCGGGTAGAGAATAAGTCCGAAAACAAACAGCCCGATGCCTAAACGAAATGTTTCTAAATTGGCGGTGCCTGATTTTATTACCCATAGAGAATAAATGAGGGCAAGGACCGTAATCAATCCATCAAGCTTGCGTGAACCTTTAATGGTTTCGTATGTTTCGCCAGTAATCACAAGTTTTAGCTGGTAAATGGCAGAAACCAGATACGGGATCAAATAGGCTAGTGTAGCCACGACTATAACAAAATTATAGGCTATTCCTATTGTGCTGGAAATGGTAGTGAACAAGAAAACCTGTGTCATGACATTGGTTAAAGTCAAAGAACGGATTGGACTTCCGTTTTTATTTGTTTTGGCAAAAAAAGCAGGAAATAATTTATCCTTGGCAGCCTGATAGGGAACCTCTGAGCTGACAACGATCCAGCCAATCGTTGAACCTAGAAGGGAAATAAGTGCAAGGATTGCCATTACGGTAGCTCCCGGATGTCCCATTGCTGCCTCTAGTGCATCAACTAACGGCTTTTCTGAGTGGCTTAATTGGTCATGAGGCAATGCTCCCATCGTGAGAAGTGTAATGCCTACATATATAACTAAAGAGACGATCAGGCCAATAATGGTTGCTTTTTTAACATCATGCTGTGATTTGGCCCTGTTTGACAGCATAACGGCTGATTCTATGCCGATGAATGCCCAGAGCGTTGAGATGGCTGCATGATTCACTTGGCTTCCCAGAGAGAGAACATTGCCTTTTGCATCAATGAATGCCTTGCCGTTTCCAAGGTTGGCTGCATCAAAAATGAAAACTGTCACGATAATGAAAAGCGCAAAGCCGAGCACCTTGGCAATAGTTGTAGTAAGATTCATTGTGCCGGCGCTATTAAAGTTTTTTGCCAAAATGGCTTGAATGCCCCATAACATGACTGTGCAAACCATAAAGGTGATGAACTTACCCAGTTCTATAGTAGATGATCCCAGGTAAAAGAGCGGCTTAGTGCTTTGCATAATTGGAAAGAATGCAGATAGATAACCTGCGAAGGATATAATGACAGAAGCAGTGGCCGCCCAGTTTGCCGCCCAATATCCCCATGCCATACTGTACCCCGCTGCCCTTCCGGCTCTGGGGGAAGATGAAAACATAGCTTGTGCATAGCTTTGGGGCCCTGCCTTTAGTTCAGGTTTTCTGATTGCCAGATTCCCAAAAACTAAAGCAATTAAAAATACGCCAATTCCTGTAATGCCCCAGGCTATTGAAGATCCCAAGGAACTTGAATGCTGTGCCAGATTCGAGGGCAGCATAAAAACACCGCCGCCAACCATATTTCCAATAACGAATGTAGCCAATACCCACATTCCCCATTTTTTATTTTGCATAATAATCGACCTTTCTGCTGAGTTCATTTATATGTGAATAAGGAAAAAGATAAGTACATGTTTTATTACTTTAGTAGTATATAATAATATTTTAGTTTGGTAAAGTGATAAACAGATAAACCACTAAAGAATCGATGGGTAATTAAAGGAAATTTGCTTTATTTCTAAGGAAGGCGGGAATAAATGTGTAATATGAATTTTACAATCATGATTGTAAAATATTAATAATGTTTAAAAAACTTGATTTTTCCGTGAATTTAAATTGACAAAAATCAGCCGCGGATTTATTCTGTAAATATCCAAAAAACCAAGTTTTTTGATAAGTATTGTAAATATTAAGATGATAATTGAATATATTGCATTGAAAGCTTATCCAGAGAGGTGGAGGGACTGGCCCTTTGAAGCCTCGGCAGCAGATTCATGGAGAATACTGTGCCAACTCCAGCAGGCGTGAGTCTGGGAGATAAGAAGAGACCTTATTAAGGCATAAACCTCTTCTTTAAATATGAAGGGGTTTATTTTTTTCTCTGTAAAGCTCAGTCATGGTTTTTGCAAATGCAAAAAGGTGAAGGAATTCTGACGAAAAAGCAGGTTAAGTGTAACTGGAACAAAACTGATTTATTTTTGCCCAGGGGATCTGCAAGTGATGGGCTAATGATTGGGAAGTGTGTATATACATAAGGGGGAGCCGTGAAAATGGATGAATCAAAAATAAAATATATTCTTTCAAGTCTTAAAGAATTGGAATTCGGCTCCATCTTGATTACGGTTCATGATGGAGAAATTACACAGATTGATACCACGGAGAAAAAGCGTTTTCCTATCATTAAAAAACAAAATGAAAGAAAGAATTGAAAAAAGGAGCACCTTCTCCGGAAGGCAGCTCCTTTTTTTTGCTCGTCTCACATAACAAATTAAAAAACAACAATCTTTAAAAAAAGAGCATTTAGAAAAGAGCGTGTTCCCTTTGACAAGTCAGGTTGATTAGAGCGAGCATCCTGGAGCGGAAATCAGCCACCATGTTTCATAGCAGCAATGTTTACAAAAACAGCCTTTTGAATCATGCAGAAGAGAGATCAATCCAGTTTATCTTATAGGTTTTGTTGGTTCGAAACGGTTTGTAAACAATACTAATTTTTATTTCGAGATAATAAAGTAACGAAGACAGGAATTGAAAATTTTTTATCAGAAAGAAAAAACACCATGCTAGCAGCTTTTTCTGCAGGCTAATGCTATTAATAGAGCCAGATTTAGTTTGCAAGAAATAGTATTATAATTTATAATTTTAAGAAAATTATAACATTTTAAAAGGGGAGTGGATTTGGGGATGAAGTTATATGTGTCTGTCGATATGGAGGGAATCACTGGTCTAGCTGACCATACTCATGTTGACTCTTCTCAGCACAATTATGAACGAAGCCGGCTCATTATGACGGATGAAGCAAATAGTGTAGTTTCTGCTGCTTTTGAAGAAGGAGCAAGCGAGGTGATCGTCAATGACAGCCACTCTAAGATGAACAATTTGCTTATCGAAAGGCTCCATCCTGAAACACAGCTGATTACAGGAGATGTAAAGCCGTTTTCCATGGTTCAGGGACTAGATGATACATATACGGGAGCCATGTTTGTGGGATATCATGCACGGGCAGGCATGAAGGGGGTTATGTCCCATAGCATGATTTTTGGAGTGAGAAATTTCTTTATTAATGATACACCTGTTGGAGAACTGGGATTTAACGCATATGTCGCGGGGTATTACGATGTACCAGTAATCATGTCGGCTGGAGATGACAGGGCCGCTTTAGAAGCTGAACAGCTGATTCCAAATATCACAACCGTTACAGTAAAAGAAAGTATTTCCCGGTCAGCTGTAAAATCATTGACTCCTGCTAAGGCGGCTGCACTCCTCCGCGAAAAAACGGCATATGCGATAAAAAATATAGATAAGGTGAAACCGCTTACCCCGCCGGATCGCCCTCTGCTAGCCATTGAATTCTCTAATTACGGAGAAGCCGAATGGGCGAACCTGATGCCAGGCACGGAAATCGTCCCCGGCACTTGCACTGTCCGTTTCCAGTCAAAGGATATCCTTGAAGCTTACCAGGCTATGCTTGTCATGACAGAATTAGCGATGAGAACTACATTTTGTTAAGGGGAGCTTTTAGATGAAATCATACATAATCAAAAGGCTTGTTTCCATGATTGTGACTCTTTGGCTGATAGTAACCATGACGTTCTTTCTTATGCATTCTATCCCGGGGTCGCCATTTAATGAAGAAAGAGCTACAAATGAAGCTGTTCAAAAGAACTTGAAAGCTTTTTATCATTTAGATGAACCTCTTTATGTACAATATGGTGCCTATTTAAAATCGCTTGCGGTTTTAGACTTCGGCCCGTCCATAAAAAAACCATCACAGACAGTAAACGATATGCTCGGGAGGGGCTTTCCCATTTCCTTTGAATTAGGTATGTGGACCCTTATTGTGGCTGTCTTTTCTGGATTGATACTTGGTATAGCTGCAGCACTGCGCCATAACGGGATAATCGATTATGCAGCCATGGCCATTGCAGTGCTTGGGATTTCCATACCCAATTTTGTGCTGGCGACTCTATTGATTCAGCAGCTGGCAATAACCTGGCCGATTTTCCCTGTATCTACCTGGCAAAGCCCCATGCACATGGTTTTGCCGATCCTTGCTCTTGCAACTGCGCCAATGGCGATTATTGCAAGATTAACAAGGACAAGCATGCTGGAGGTTTTAACGCAGGATTATATCAGGACTGCCAGGGCAAAGGGCCTTTCCCCTCTTAAAATTGTCATTAAGCATGCGCTCCGCAATGCTTTGCTTCCAGTAATTACAGTGCTAGGGACTCTCGCGGCAAGCATCCTGACAGGAACCTTTGTCATTGAAAAGATTTTTGCCATTCCTGGCATGGGGAAATACTTTGTCGACAGCATCGGCAATCGTGATTATCCCGTCATCATGGGTACAACGGTCTTTTACAGCTGTATTTTAATTGTCATGCTGTTTTTGGTGGATATTGCATATGGAATTTTAGATCCCCGGATCAAGCTGCATAGAAAGGATGGCAATTAAATGGAACTTCATAAGATGAATGAATCCCATAGAGCGCCGGACATTCCTGATGAATGGTTCCGGCCAAAAAGTAAAGATGCGCAAAAGGCGGAAAAAGTGGTCAGGCCAAGTCTCTCATATTGGCAGGATTCATTTCGCAGGCTTTTGAAAAATAAACTTGCTGTCGGGGGCCTGCTTTTCCTGGTTTTTCTTGTGATTATGGCGATTTTCGGGCCGCTGCTTCCGCACCATGCGGAAAATTTGAGAAAACAAAACCTGCCTCCGTCCAGTGAATACTGGTTTGGCACAGATTCATTTGGCAGAGATGTATTTAACAGAACATGGATCGGTGCCAGGGTATCATTGTTCGTGGGGGCTGCTGCTGCTCTTGTGGATCTAGTTATCGGTGTTGCATACGGGGGATTTTCAGGATATAAAGGCGGAAGAACAGACAATTTCATGATGAGAATCATTGAAGTATTATACGGACTGCCTTATCTGCTTGTTGTCATACTGGTTATGGTTGTGCTTGGGCCTGGGCTTTTTACCATCATTGCGGCACTTTCGATTACTGGCTGGATTGGTATGGCCAGGATTGTCCGCGGGCAGGTCCTGCAAATCAAGAACTATGAATTTGTGCTGGCTTCAAAGACGTTTGGGACGAAAACCTCCCGGATTATTAAGAAAAACCTGCTTCCAAACACAATGGGGCCAATCATTGTACAAATGACGCTGACTATCCCGTCCGCCATTTTTGCAGAGGCCTTTCTAAGTTTTCTTGGTCTTGGCATACAGCCTCCGAACACAAGCTGGGGCATGATGGCAAATGATGCATTGTCGGCAATTTTAACAGGGAATTGGTGGCTTCTTTTCTTCCCGGCCTTTTTTATATCAGCGACAATGTTCGCTTTTAATGTACTCGGAGACGGCTTGCAGGATGCATTTGACCCTAAGCTAAGGAGGTGAGCAGGATGGAAAAAGTATTGAAAGTAAAAAACCTTGAGGTGAAATTTGATACATACGGCGGTCAAGTCGAAGCAGTAAGAGGTGTAACCTTTGATTTGTTCAGGGGAGAAACGTTGGCCATTGTCGGGGAATCGGGCTGCGGGAAAAGCGTGACTTCACAGAGCATAATGGGATTGATTCCAAATCCCCCCGGCAGGATAACGGGAGGGGAAATCCTGTTTAACGGCAGGAACTTGGCAAAAACCAGGGAAAAAGAAATGCGGAAGGTCAGGGGAGCAGATATTTCGATGATTTTTCAGGATCCCATGACAGCACTGAATCCTACACTGACAATCGGGGAACAAATCATTGAAGGCATTTTGCAGCATGAAAATATATCCAGAGAAAAAGCAAGGGAAAAGGCGGTTGAAATGCTTTCTCTTGTGGGCATTCCTGGACCGGAATCCCGGCTTAAGCAATATCCCCATCAATTTAGCGGGGGAATGAGGCAGCGGATCATGATTGCCATTGCCCTGGTGTGCAATCCTGAAATCCTGATTGCCGATGAGCCGACAACAGCTCTTGATGTTACCATACAGGCTCAGATACTGGAGCTTTTTAAGGATATACAAAAAAAGACTGGAGTTTCCATTATTTTAATTACTCATGATTTAGGCGTGGTGGCTCAGGTAGCAGACCGGATTGCGGTCATGTATGCCGGGAAAATAGTTGAGACAGGATCGAGGCGTGATATTTTTTACAAGCCGCAGCATCCATACACTAGAGGCCTCTTGCGTTCGGTTCCGCGGCTGGACAAAGAAGATGCGGAATTATTTCCTATTTCAGGGTCTCCGCCTGATTTATTTTCGCCTCCAAAAGGGTGCCCTTTTGCAGCAAGATGCGAATATACCATGGAGGTTTGCGACAGGGTGTACCCGCTGAAAACAGCACTTTCTAAGAATCATGAAGTGGATTGCTGGCTGCAGGATGAGCGTGCCCGGCACATGCTGCCTGCCGCTCCATAATGATTAACTATATACGGCATCACTGTCCGCGCGGCTCCTGGCCTTTGCGGATATAAGTATAGCTCTAAAAATTTGCTCTGTTAAAACTTTATGCCTTGCACTTGCACCGGATATCTGCAGAGAAGATTATCAGAGCTAAAAATTAAGGGGGAAGAATATGAAGAAGAAACTGGGAACGATTTTTATGGCTGCAACTCTGACATTAGCACTTGGAGCATGTACCGCAACAAAGGATGCAGGCTCAGAAGCGGATGGAGGGAGCAAAAAAGGCGGGGAAAAAGTGCTGAACCTGAATAATGGATCAGAACCCACTTCATTTGATCCGGTGATAGGCTTTGATGCTGTTTCATGGAATGCGCTGAATAACATCATGGAAGGACTGACCCGTTTAGGAAAAGACAATAAGCCGGCACCTGCTGCGGCAAAATCCTGGGATATTTCTAACGATGGAAAAACCTATACCTTCCATCTCCGTCCTGATGCCAAATGGTCAAATGGGGATAAAGTGAAAGCAGGAGACTTTGTTTATGCCTGGAAGCGCCTGCTGGATCCTAAGACAGGCTCATCGGCTGCATTCCTGGGTTATTTCATTGAAGGAGCCGAGGCATATAATACCGGCAAGGGTTCTGCAGATGATGTAAAGGTTGCGGCTAAGGATGACCAAACCTTTGAAGTAACGCTGACAAGTGCCCAGGCTTACTTTTTAAGTGTTATCGCCAATCCAGCCTTCTTTCCGGTAGATGAAAAAGTGGCTAAGGAAAATCCTAAATGGTTTGCTGAAGCCAAGTCCTTTGTCGGCAATGGCCCCTTTAACCTAACCGGCTGGACACATGACAGTGAAATGACGATGAAGAAAAATGATAAATACTGGGATGCCAAAAATGTAAAGCTGGATAAAGTGCACTGGGCCATGGTAGACGACACAAATACCGAATATCAGATGTTTAAAAAAGGCGATCTTGATAAGTCAGATGTTCCTTCAGATCTGGCCGAAAGTCTCTTTAAAGATCCCGAGCTTCACATCGATGACCAGGCAGGCGAATATTTTTACAGATTTAATCTTACAAAAGAGCCTTTCCAAAATGCAAACATCCGCAAAGCCTTTGCCATGGCTGTAGATCAAAAGGAAATGGTCGATTATGTGACAAAGAATAAAGAAAAAGAAGCGTATGGGTTCGTCTCTTACGGCTTTAAAGATCCTTCCGGAAAAGACTTCCGTGAAACAAATGGTGATCTGGTCAAAACAGATCCTAAGCAGGCGAAGGAGCTGTTAAAGAAGGGAATGCAGGAAGAAGGCTATTCTAAGCTTCCGCAGGTCACTTTAACGTATAGTACGGATGATGTGCATAAGAAAATCGCCGAAGCACTTCAAGGCATGTTCAAGAAAAATCTGAATGTCGATGTAAAGCTTGCCAATATGGAAGCGAACGTGTTCGTCACAGAGCAAAAAGCAATTAAATTGCAGCTGTCCCGAAGCTCTTTCCTTGCTGATTATGCAGATCCGATCAACTTCCTTGAAAACTTCCAGACTGGGCATTCCATGAACCGCACAGGATGGAGCAACAAGGAATATGACCAACTGATCAAGGATGCGAAAAGTGAGGGAGATGAAACCAAACGTTTTGAATTGATGTATAAAGCGGAAAAAGTGCTTTTCCAGGACATGCCGATCATTCCTATTCATTTCTATAATCAAGTGTACTTGCTGAATAAGTCTGTTACAGGAATTGTGTATCATCCAGTAGGTTATCTCGAATTGAAATGGGCTGACAAGAAGTAATGATCATGACATGCCATCAATGTAAGTCGCCATAGCTTCCGCTTATTCTTTGAAAAGGGAGTGTTTCCTCGAACACTCCCTTTTGTTCAATGGGGGAAAAGATCTTCTGGATTCAGAAAATCTATCCCGCAAATCGCATATAAATCTTAGGAAGATAAATGGCAAGATGATGAAAGGAGATTTTACCATGCCAATAAAGCCTAACCGTCTGCAAAAAGGAGATACAGTTGGAGTCATTGCTCCTGCCAGTCCCCCCAATCCTGAAAATCTGAAGAAATCTCTTCTTTTCCTGGAGGAGCTGGGACTGAAAGTGAAAATAGGGCAGCATGTTGAAAGGCTGAATGGATATTTGGCGGGTTCTGATGAAGAGAGGCTCCAGGATGTTCATGATATGTTTTTGGATCGTGAAATAAAAGCCATCTTTTGTGCCTGTGGAGGCTACGGCACAGGCAGGATAGCTGCAGGAATAGATTTTAATATCATTAAAGAAAACCCTAAAATATTCTGGGGATACAGTGATATTACCTTTTTGCACAATGCCATAAATCAGCAGACAGGCTTGGTGACTTTTCATGGGCCAATGCTTAGCTCAGATATAGGCAAGGAAGATGCAGATCCGCTTACAAAACAATTATTTTCCCAATTATTTGTTCCTGGAGATTTCACATATACAGAAGATATTTCGCCATTAACATCTATAATTTCAGGAAAAGCCCGCGGACAGCTTGCAGGAGGGAACCTGACGCTGCTGTGCAGCACTCTTGGCACACGTTATGAAGTGGATGTTAAAGGAAAAATTTTATTAATTGAAGATATCAACGAAGAGCCTCGCAATGTAGACAGGATGCTAAATCAATTGCTGATGAGCGGGAAACTGAGAGAGGCGGCAGGCATTGCAGTCGGCGATTTTAACCAATGTGAACCGGAAAGGGAACAAAGTTTAACACTTGATGAAGTGATCGATCATTATATCGCTTTAGCAAATGTGCCGGCAATCAAAGGATTCAAGATCGGGCACTGCTCGCCGAATGTATCAGTTCCTCTTGGAGCTTATGCGGTCATTGATGCAGATGAAAAAAAATTAGCCATAGAAAGCGGCGTTCTATAAGGAGTGACCAGCTTGAATATTATTAAAATCGAAACTTTTCGAGTAGCCGTTCCGTTAATTAAACCATTCAAGACAGCTCTCCGGACGGTGGAAATTGCAGAATCTGTATATATGAAATTGACCTGCGATAACGGCATATCAGGATGGGGCGAAGCGCCGCCAACCCTTGTCATAACAGGTGAAAGCATGGACAGCATTGAATCTTCCATCCACAAAGTCTTGAAGCCGTCGCTGTTAAATAAAAATCTTCTGCAATATGAATCTATTTTCCAGGAAATGAAAACAGTGATTACTGGAAATTCCAGTGCGAAGGCCGCAGCAGATATGGCTATTTATGACTGTCTGTCGCAATTTTGCAAACTGCCTCTCTACCAGTTTCTGGGCGGATACAGAAAAGAAATAGAAACAGATTATACGGTAAGTGTGAATGGTCCTGAAGAGATGGGCGAAGATGCGGTTTCATATATTAAGCGGGGCTTTAATGTTCTGAAAATAAAGGTAGGCAAAGATCAGGCAGCTCTTGATATAGACAGAATCACAGAAATCCGCAGCCGTGCGGGCAAGGATATTAAAATCCGCCTGGATGCCAATCAGGGCTGGACACCAAAGGAAGCCATCCGGACGATAAAGACATTGGAAGACCGGGGCTTGGATATTGAACTGGTGGAGCAGCCCGTGAAGGCTCATGATATTGAGGGGCTAAAGCAGGTAACAGATTCTGTAGAAACTAAAATTATGGCAGATGAAAGTATCTTTACTCCAAAGCAGGCTTTTGAGGTATTAAAAACGCGCAGTGCTGATTTAATCAATATCAAACTCATGAAAGCCGGAGGCATTTATCAGGCACAAATTATTAATAACCTTGCAGAAGCATGCGGGGTGGAGTGCATGGCAGGCAGCATGATTGAAACCAAAATCGGGCTGACAGCGGCCGCGCATTTTGCCGCAAGCAAAAAAAATATCACCCGATTTGATTTTGATGCTCCGCTTATGCTTGCAAGAGATTTGGTTGAAGGGGGCATTGTTTATAATGGGCGCAGAATTTCCCTTCCAGAGTCCCCTGGTCTTGGAATAAGCGCGGTACACGCAGAAGGAGGAAAAGGTATTGAAAGTGCAGGCTGAAATGATTGTCAATGTGCCGGTAGCAAATGTATGGACTTCTTACGGATCGCCGAGAGAAATAGACGAAGATGCTCTTTCGCTGCCTATGAGGCTGGAGTCCTGGCTGAACAGAATGTCGTTTGAACAGAGGCTGGAATTATGCAATGCCAATCTCCTTCAATCACAGGCATTATATGGACAAAAAGTGCTGGTGATTAATGAAAATGAAGACTGGGCAGAGGTCTGTATACCTGATCAGCAATCAAATAAGGATGAAAGAGGCTATCCCGGATGGATGCCTAAAAAACATTTGGCATCACTGGCGGAGAACTTCGAACAGCATACTGCGCATGCTGCAATCAGAAAGAAGAAGGCGTGGCTTTTAGATGAAAAAAATCGCCAGCCCCTGCTTCAGCTAAGCTATGGAACAGCCCTGCCGGCAGCGGAAGTACAAAATGACTATGTAAAAGTAAGGACCCCGGATGGATATGGTTTTTTTAGACAAGAAGATGTAGATGTAATAGAAGATTTTAAGAGTGAAAAAGGCAGCGGCCAGGATATCGTGGATTCCGGCAAACAATTCCTCGGTCTTCCTTATTTATGGGGAGGAATGAGCAGCTTTGGCTTTGACTGTTCAGGTTTCAGCTACACGATGTGCAAAATGAATGGTTACCTGATTCCAAGGGATGCCGGAGAACAGGCTCAAAAGGGAAAGAAAGTAGGACTGGATCATATTCTGCCGGGAGATTTGCTGTTTTTTGCATATGACGAAGGCCAGGGAGATTTGCATCATGTAGGGATTTATTATGGAGATGGCAAATTGCTTCACTCGCCAAAAACGGGAAAAGACATAGAAATCATTTCGATAGCAGGAACATTTTACGAAAAAGAGCTTTGCACAGCAAGCCGTTATTGGCAGGAGACGAGGGCATAATCATGGAAAAACTATTAGAAGTGAATAACCTGAAGAAGCATTTTTCATTAGCAAAAGGGGAATCTCTTAAAGCGGTTGATGGAATTTCCTTTTCTGTTAATAAAGGTGAAACATTTGGAATAGTAGGGGAATCAGGGTGCGGGAAATCCACGGCAGGAAGAACGATTATGGGTCTTTATAATAAGACTGATGGTGAAGTTCTTTTTCATGGAAACGATATTCATTCTTTGAAGGAAAAAGAAAAATTGAACTTTCATAAAAATATGCAAATGATTTTTCAGGATCCTTATGCCTCATTAAATCCGAGATCAACAGTCAGTGAGATTATTTCTGAACCGATGGAGGTGCATGGTTTATTTTCGTCTAAGAAGGATAGGATGAACCGGGTGTATCAGCTGCTGGAGGATGTGGGGCTAAACCGTGACCACGCAAACCGGTATCCTCATGAATTCAGCGGCGGACAGAGACAAAGGATTGGCATCGCCCGTGCACTCGCCTTGAATCCTGAATTCATCATAGCAGATGAACCGATTTCTGCCCTTGATGTATCTGTGCAGGCACAAGTGGTCAACCTGCTGAAACGCCTTCAAAAGGAAAAGGGTCTTACATATTTATTTATTGCCCATGACCTTTCGATGGTCAAACAAATCAGTTCCCGGATTGCTGTGATGTACCTGGGGCATATCGTTGAGCTTACAACAAGCAGCGAGTTATACAGCAAACCGCTACATCCCTATACCCAGGCACTTTTATCCGCGATTCCGATTCCTGACCCGGATATTGAGGATAAACGGGAACGGATCATTCTGAAAGGGGAACTGCCAAGTCCGGTTAATCCTCCGAGCGGATGTGTGTTCAGAACACGCTGTTCTTTTGCCATGGATGCCTGTGCCCAGCATAAGCCAAAATGGCAGGAAAAAGAGCCGGGACATTTTGTTTCTTGCCATTTGTATAATCCGGATATAATGCGTGACGGAAATCAGGGCAGTAAAGCCCTTGCCTTTAAATAGGAGGAAATCGCTTAAATGGATTTATCAAACCTGCAAAAAAAAATTGAATCGCATATTGCAGAATTCCCTGGCAGGATCAGCTATAAAATAGATAGCGCAGATCAGTTCATTCAGAAAGATGCTGCTGAATGTTTTCAAGCAGCAAGCTTGATTAAGATTCCAATTATAATGGAAGGTTTTCGCCAAATAGAAGAAGGCAAGATGTATCTTAATGAGCGTGCAGAGATATCAGACAGTGATCTTGCGGGCGGCTCCGGTGTCCTTCATGCATTAAGCAAATCAGGTTTTACGATAGAGGATATGCTGACACTTATGATTATCGTATCCGATAATACAGCAACGAATATGCTGATCAGGAAAATGGGAATAAATAGCATTCATCAAACAATTGCCTCGCTCAATTTGAAAAAGACCGTACTTGGCAGGTATATGATGGATTTCGATGCCATTGGAAAGGGCTTTGATAACTATACTTGTGCAGACGATATGGTGACCTGTTTACGCAGTATCCATCAGGGAAGTTTTCTTTCTGGAGAGAGCAGGCGGCATATTATCCGCATTATGGAAAAGCAGCAGCTGGTCAGCAAACTGCCTGCAATGATGAATTCGAATGAAGTGACAGTTGCCAGTAAAAATGGAGCAATACCGGGAGCAGAACATGATTCCGCCATAATTACCCGGGGAGATGTAACGGTATATGCAGCTGTATTAACGGACAGCTTGGAAAGTGAGGAAGACGGAAGGAGAATCATTTCTCAGATTGGCAGGTATATTTATGAAGAAATGATGTTATCCTTTAAATAAAGAAAGGGAGTGAACGCTCCTTTTCTTTATTTTTTATCGCATATCAGTTTTCCCTTCATTCCGTCATGAAAAGGGGTATGCCCGCTTCGTTTTTCTGCATGTATAGTCTGCTGTGTACATTGCTTCAGTTTCTTCCCCCGAATGCAATTACACCCTAATATGGTACTAAAAAATTCCATTCTATTGTTTTTTAATGCAATTTTAATGTTATTTTCATTTGATATTCACAGTACTTCTCTACACTTATAACAGTTAACTGCTAAGCGTCAAAAATGGAAACAAAGCTAGTATCGAAAAAATCATTTCCATAAATGTTAAAAATAAACTATTATTTAACTAATACAGCTTTTAGGCTGAAATGATAAGCAAGGATTATTTTTTTTGGCAGCATGAAGATTTGCCAAAGAAAGCGAGGACACATGTGATTTTTTTTCTTTTGCTGATTTTACTTGTATTGGCCATTTTGGCATATGGTCCGCTTTCAACTATTATCATTAGAGTGTTTTCACTTGGAATATATAAGCGAGGATTAAGGAATAAGGGCATATGTCTTACATTTGATGATGGTCCGCACCCTGTTTATACTCCTCAATTATTGGATCTATTAAAAAAATATGATATTAAAGCTGTTTTTTTTGTAGTTGGTGAGCTTGCCAAAAGGTATCCGGCGCTTATAAGGCGAATGAGAGATGAAGGACATGAAATCGGCATCCATCATTATCGGCATGTAAGCAGCTGGATGCTGCTTCCGCATCAGCTCAAAAAAGAGATTCAGGAATGCTCAAAAATCATTGAAATTATAACAAATAAGGAACCGGTATACTACCGGCCACCATGGGGACATTTTAACCTTTTTACGTTACTGCTTTCTAGGGGATACAACAAAATTTTGTGGTCTTCAATCTCAGGAGACTGGAAAATACAGAAAGAAAATGATCTTATAAAAAAGATCACTGGAAGTGCCTCTGATGGCACAATCATCCTATTGCATGATAACGGAGATACGAAGGGAGCAGATCCTGAAGCTCCAGCTGTCATGCTGAAGGCACTGAATCAAAGCATTCCTTTGTTAAAACAGCAAGGTTTTCGGTTTCTTCCGCTGAATTCGCTGATTAACGGAAATAAAGGGACAGCAGGAATCAAGAATGAACATTGAACAGATTATGCCTTATTTGCAGGTGTATGGTTACTGGATCATCCTGCTTATCCTTTTTTGCGGCATCGTTGGCATACCTGCGCCGGAAGAAAGCTTTATGGTGTTTCTCGGGGTGCTGTGCGGTGCACATCAACTGAACTATTCATTAAGTGCATCCGCTGCAGCCATAGGGGCGGTAAGCGGTATGATTACTGCTTATTGGATCGGCAGGACACTTGGGCAATCTTTTATCCGCAGGTTCGGGAAATACATTAAAGTGACACATGAACGCTGGGAAATAGTTGAAGGCAAGTTCCAAAAGCATGGAAAATACTCACTGCTGATTGGTTTTTTTCTTCCGGGTTTAAGGCAGCTGAATCCATATATAGCTGGGACAAGCGGATTTTCCTTTCCGGTTTTTCTCATTCTGTCAGCTGCCGGAAGTGTCATTTGGGTAATTACATTTGTGACACTGGGCTTTTTTCTTGGTGATAAAATACATGTCGCTTATATACCGCTGCTCGCTGCAGCATTTGTGGCAATCCTGCTGCTGTATAAATGGTTTAAAAAAAGGCATAGCGCATAAGTGTCCCAAAATATAAAATACATTAAAATGTAAGTGTACTCTCGCTGGGAGGGAAAACTATGAAAAAAATTCTTATCATGCCATTGCTGAGAATGCCATCTGGCCATCACCAGGTAGCAGAGGCCGTTGCAAATATGATACAACAGCAAAAAAAAGATGTTGAAATAAAAAAAATAGATTTTATCAGTTACACAAGCGGGATCCTGGAAGCCATAGTCACGAATCTTTATTTAAAATGGATCCGATATACACCGGGGTCATATCAATGGGTATACGGCAAGTATGTGAATGCCGATTCCAAAGAAACGGCCCTTCTGAAGTTTTATAAACATCTTTTCATGAAAAAAATGAATCAATTGGTGGCTGAAGAAAAGCCGGATTTAATCATCTGCACCCATGGCTTTCCATCTCTGCTGCTCAGCCAGTTAAAAGCTGACGGCAAGCTTAGCATCCCTGTTGTCAATGTATATACAGATTTCTTTATGAATGACATGTGGGGTAAAGAGGCCATTGATGCCCATTTTGTCCCAAATAAACAGGTGCAGCTATCTTTAATGAATAAGTTTAAGGTTCCGAAAAAAAACATCTTTATAACAGGTATACCTGTACACAGTGAATTTTTGCTGAAGAAAAAGGATGGGCTGCCAAAGGACAGGGGAAATCGGAAAAAGGTCCTGATTAGCGGAGGCAACAGCGGGTTAGGGGACATTATGAATTTGCTTCAAGATGTAAAAAAAGCCGGGGACTTTGATTATCGGGTATTATGCGGAAACAATCAAAAATTACTGAAACAGATTCAGTCATGGAAACTGCCGCATATAACCCCTATTTCTTATATTACGTCCAGAAGCGCAATGAATATCTTATACAATGAAGCAGATGCAATCATAACAAAGCCTGGCGGAGTGACCATCAGTGAAGTGATCCGGAAAAAAATCCCGATATTTATCCATTCTGCACTTCCCGGTCAGGAAGAGGTTAATCTGAAGTTTTTGAAAGACAGGGGCCTTGCATTTGAATTCATGCCTGATCAGCCTATTGAAAGCCAGCTGGCCAAAGTGATTGGCAATGATAAGAAGATGTCCATTTTTAATAAACAGCTGGCTGCCTATAATAAGGAGCTGAATGTTAAAGAAAAGGATATTGCCTGCTTAATTGATTCACTGCTTGAGAATCATGCATATAAAGAAATGAGACAAGCAAGAAATGACAGTTTTTATGTATCAACTTCATATTGATGAAGCTGTATATCGCCTGTGATACCATGTGCCTGAACGGGAGATTTAACTCCATTGTTATTATCCGGCCCTATATGGTTTTATATTAAGTTAAGGCTCCGGCAATTGCCGGAGCCTTAAAGGGCAGGAATGGTCCTCAAACTTAGGCACCGATGGGTGTGCTTCTGACACTTAGCGTGCTTGCAGTTCATTTAGTATCTGTCTGAGGCTTCCCCTAATATTGAACGATTGAAAATCAAGACCGAGCCTGATGATGGTTTCGGCGATTCTAGGGCGGATTCCCGTCAAAATTGCTTCAACTCCCGTAAGTTTGAGTGCATTGATTATTTCTCCTATTTTATGGGTAGCTGTTTCATCAATCATCGGGACGCCGGAAAGGTCTATAATCAAAACTTTCAGGTTTAACTTTGTACTTTCCCGCAATGTAATATCCATGATTAATTTTGCCCGGTCAGGGTCAATTTCGCCGATGACCGGCACGATTGCAGTGTTTTCATAAACTGGTACAATAGGTACTGATAGCTCTTCAAGAGCAGAATATGCTATATTCATTAGATTTTTATTGTGTTTCTCAAATTCATCGCCGAAAATTTCTGTGATGGAATCAAGCAGCGGATCGATTTTTTTGCTTACATTAAGCATGGTAATGGCTGCAAATTGGCGTTTCTCCAGCTCCTCAGTAAAAGCATCCCAAATGACGGAACGATAATAGGTGAGAGCTCTTAGTGTATCAACAAGGGGAACGTGATTTCGTATTGAATATTCTCCGATCATCCTGGCCCAGTCCTTTACCTTTTTCTCTATCTCTTGCTTGTTGCTGTACAAAGACTCCCCTAAATATGATATAAGCATTGATCTCCACTCAATAAGCTGTTCCTCGGATGCGTCGCTGTACCTTAAACGCTCTCTATACTCACTATCCTGAATTAAACCCAGGTTTTCTGCTAATTTGAGCTGATTCTCAACAATTTTTTTGCCGATATACTGTAACTCAGATTCCATCACGTTTTCTCCTAATTAAAAGTAATATCATTTATTGAAAATGATTCATTAGTATTATGATAATGGTTAAGTCCATTATCATCAAGATTTAAGCGTAAAAAACCGTTATCCACCAATAAGCCGGATTGCAGCATACCTAGCTTATCATGCATAAAGCAGGTAAACGGAAAAATTGATTAAAGGATAGGGAACGCCGATGAAAAGAAGGAAGAAAGTGATGCTGGCATTTGCTGCTATTTGTCTTATATATCTCATATTCCTCCAAGTGAAAATATATCAGGCCAGCACTGAGGCTGTACCAAAACATGCTTCGTACCTAATCGTGCTGGGAGCGAGAGTAAATGGAACGATTCCTTCCCTCGCTCTCAAAAACAGAATTCACACTGCTGCCCGTTATTTGCGGGAAAATAAAGATACCATGGTAATCGTATCTGGAGGAAAGGGTCCTGGCGAAACGATTTCTGAGGCAGAATGCATGAAGAGGGAGCTCACTGCACTTGGCATGGAAGCTTCCAGGATCACTATGGAAGACAGGTCAGTCAGCACCTATCAAAACTTAGCTTACTCGAAAAAGCTGCTGCCTGATCCAAAAGCTGAGGGCATCTTTGTTTCAAATGATTTTCATATTTATCGCGCAGGTTTAATGGCTGAAAAACAAGGCCTTCATACAACAGGGCTTCCAGCAAAAACACCGAAGGTAATTATACTGAAAACGTATCTCCGTGAATATCTCGCTATTACAAAATTTTATATAGCAGGCTCGTAATGCGATAGGGCGAAATAAAAAATGATGCCTTACAGGCGTCATTTTTTTAGGCTCTTTTCTTAAAGATTATTGTTATTTAATTGTTCTGTGAAGCAATCCTGTTGTTATAACGGGTTGATTGGAGTGGAAGGTGCGAGACTCCTGTGGGATTAGGTTTAGCAGCATTTAGATAATGTCTGCTCAATATGTGGAAGGTTCACGGATGAAAAAATGATTAAAATAGGATTAAAATTTCATGATATCCGGCGTTCAGTGCTACATTAATAAGAAGAGATTGCATAAAAGAGCTATATGCTGAAAAAAGTGTAATCAGAAGCTTCATTAGAGGTGAGGAAAATGAAGAAGAAGATATTAGTTGTTGAGGATGAAATGCAAATAGCCAAGGTATTGAAAATAGAACTGGAATATGAGGGATACGAGGCGGCTGTTGAATATGATGGCAAGTCTGGTCTTCAGGCTGCATATGATTTTAACCCCGATTTAATTATATTGGATATCATGCTGCCTGAACTGAGCGGCATTGAGGTTTTGAGGAGACTGAGAAAAGAAAATAATCATGTACCGGTCATCCTGTTAACAGCAAGGAATTTAACGATGGATAAAGTACTTGGTTTAGATCAGGGTGCCAACGATTATATAACAAAACCTTTTGAGATTGAAGAATTGCTTGCAAGAGTCCGTTCCTGTATCCGCCATTATGCTTATGATAATAATGGAAGCATCAATGAAGACGGAAGCGTGGTTCTGCATTTAGGAAATCTTAAAATTCATTTGGAGACCCGTGAAGTAGTACGGGAAGGGACCCAGATTATTCTTACTCCAAAGGAATATGATCTTCTCGTTTATTTAATCAGCAATAAAAATAAAATAGTTACTCGTGAAAATATCCTCATCAATGTCTGGGGATATGAATATGAAGGAGAAACTAATGTCATTGATGTCTATATCAGGCATTTAAGAAAAAAGATCGATGAATGTTTTTCATCTCCGCCGCTTATTCAGACCGTTCGCGGTGTCGGGTATACGGTAAAGGAGAATTAACTTTGAAGATCACAACAAAAATCAATTTAATGACAACAGCATGGCTAATGTGTATTTTAATCGCAATCAATGCGGTTGTGCTATTTTCATTCATGAAAATCACCGTAAATATGGAGCAGGAAACTGTTCTTCAAAAAGCGGATTCCATTATTAAAGAAATTAATATCCTGGATCCGCCCCAGCAAACAATAGAAAAATTGAATCCTTTCTTAACGAATCATTCCTTTATCAGGATTGTTCAGCCGGGGCCGAAAATCCTGAGTCAGGCGGCCAACGATAAGCATCTGGCTGAAATAGGGGCCAAATTCAGCGATAAGGTGAGTACCCAGCGGCGGGTGATGCATGAAAAAGAAGGAGAAGAACAGGTGCTGATTGTAAGAGTCCCGATTCATGATAAGCAAAAAGTGATAGGGACGCTTGAAATTGGTGAAAGGCTATTGGGCCTTGAAGTAAGAAAGGACATTCTTCTGTCCATCCTCATTACCTGCACGGTCCTGGCTGCTATCCTTTCTTTATTTGGCGGTGTGATTTTATCAAATATCATTATACGTCCCATCACCAATATGGTTAAAACCATGGAGGATATCGAACAAAGCGGAATTCCTAAAAAAATCGTGATGCAAAAGAAAGCAAAAGACGATCTGCAGAATATGGCAGATACTTTTAATCGGATGATCATGAGATTAGAAGATAACATAGAAAAACAAAAGCAATTCATTTCGGACGCATCACATGAAATTAAAACGCCTCTGACAGTCATTAAAAGTTATGCAAACCTTCTTAGAAGGAGAGGCATGCAGAATAAGGAAATTACAGATGAAGCGATAGATTCCATTCTTTCAGAAGCTACACGAATCCAAAAAATGACAGAAAATTTTCTTGACCTGGCGAATACTGAAAATGAGAATGCACTGGATATCAAACAAGTCCACATTACAGCATTGTGCCAAAGTATCTTGAAGCAGTTAAAAGGAGCCTATAAAAGAGAAATCCTGCTTCATTATAAAGATTCCCAAACCGTTATTCTGGCAGATGAATTGAAAATTAAACAAGTCATCATTATCCTGCTTGATAACGCCATAAAATACAGCATGGAAAAAATTGATGTTTTTATTGAAGGCTATGAGGAGCATGCCGTTATCCGGGTGAGGGACAGCGGAATCGGAATACCGGCTGATGAACTTAAGAAGATATTTGAAAGGTTTTACCGGGTGGATAAAGCAAGAAGCCGGGAAACTGGGGGAACAGGCCTTGGCTTAGCGATTGCTAAAAATATTGTAATCCAGCATAAAGGAGAAATAAACATAAGCAGCGAGGAAGGAAAAGGGACAGAAGTTGAGGTGATTCTGCCGTTAATCCATCCTGCAGATCCAAATCAGGAGAGCTGACCATACACGGACAGCTCTTTTTGTTTTTTTAAAAGGCTCTTTTCTTAAAGTTTGTTGTTTTTTAAGAGTTCTGTGAGGCAATCATATTGTTAAATCAGCCACTTGGAATAGAAACATAGTTTACGAAAACAGCCTTTTGAAATACTTCCAGGCCTGAGTAAAACCTATAAGGTAATAACAGCTGCGTCACCTGTTTCGCAAACATTATGCCGCTATATTTAAAATAGTATTGTTTTAATTAAATTTTAATGTGATTTTCATAGATAATTAAGGCTCAATTGGTACATTTACTTAAGATCTTTAAAAAACGCTCAGAATCGGTATAAAAGGAAAAGAAATATTTTCAAAGCTGAATGGATACTATTAAAGTAAGAAACGAAAACCCGGAAATCATTTTTCCTTTCAGTGATTATCTCAGATAAAACAGCTGTAAGAGCAAGCAGAAAACAAGGCCGTTTCTTATTTGGAATGTAGCTGGAGAATATAGGAAATATGGAAAAATTGCTCAAAAAGACGCATCATTACATACTCATCATCGTGTACACTGAGTATGTGAACGAGAAAATGACATCTAATCTCTATTCGGCATTATAGGAAATTCAGGGTCTGGTGTTTCCACAGTAATTATTGTTTGGACAAGGCTTTAGGGAATCCAGGGTTTCAGATGATATGAGTGGCCGTCTATCAAAAAGCAGATTATCAAATAGCAGGAAATGCAGGATTCTTTCAGTCATGCTGAAAGCCTGTTGCCTGGAAGTCTTACATTTAAAGAATACAAAAAAGGATTTCATATACAGAGTATAGTACAATAAGAAATAGTTCATTTTATTTACAAAAATGTAAAATATATACAGGAATAATACCAAGGGAAGACGGCGAAAAGCTTAGTTTCAAAAGAATGCCGTTTAGCATGAAGGTACTGAGGATTTTTAATGAAGGAATATCAAGTGCTTCTTTGGCCTTATGTCAGCAGTCTGGCAGTTTCGAAGGAGAACCCGCAGAGTTATGCCGGTGCTTATAAAGGGTATATAGCCTTGTGGCGCAATACTATATAGTCTTGAGATGGAGAGACGTGCGAAGTAACATGGATTTGTCGATCAATTAAGTCGCGCGGGTTTTAAGGAAGTGAAGGCCAAAAGAATGAAAAGCGGAGAAGATAGACGAAATGATTTAATGGGCTGCCTTAGTCCTATGCTGGTTTTGGCTGGCAGTGATTGAGCCGGAAGGTGCGTAAACCATATTGGCTTAAAGCTTTGGGCGTAAGGAGGATGCTGAAGCGGAAATCAGCAGGGAAGATAAACGAAAGCCTATAAATAAAAAAACAGTTGTATATAAGGAGAAAAAAGATGAAAAAAATCAGAAAAGCAATTATACCTGCAGCAGGACTTGGAACAAGATTTTTGCCGATTACAAAGGCTATGCCCAAGGAAATGCTTCCAATCGTGAATAAGCCGACCATTCAATATATTGTAGAAGAAGCCATCGAGTCTGGCATTGAAGATATCATCATTGTGACGGGCAGAGGAAAAAGAGCCATTGAGGATTATTTTGATCATGATCCGGGTCTTGAGCAATTTTTGCGCAAAAAAGGAAATGATGCGCTTTTAAAAGAAGTAGAAAAGGCGAGTGAATTGATCAATATTCACTATATTAGGCAAAAAGAACCAAAAGGTCTGGGCCATGCTATCTTGTGCGCAAAGTCATTTATTGGCGACGAGCCATTTGCAGTGCTCTTGGGCGATGATATCACTGAGGCTAAAACGCCGTGCCTTCAGCAGCTTATAGAACAATATGATCAGCATAACTCTTCTGTAGTGGGTGTTAAACAGGTGCCGCTTCAATCAGTTTCAAGATATGGGATTATAGATCCTGAAACAAATGAAGGGTTACTGTATAAGGTCAAAAACTTTGTTGAAAAACCTTCTGTTGAAGAAGCGCCCTCTGATCTGGGTATTATCGGCAGATATGTATTGACTCCGGAGATATTCGGGCTGCTTGAAAGCCAGGAAGCCGGAAAAGGCGGAGAAATCCAGCTGACGGATGCTATTGAAAGGTTAAACGCCTTCCAATCTGTCTATGCATATCAATTTGAAGGTGAAAGATACGATGTGGGCGAAAAACTGGATTATATTCTGACAACTATGTCATTAGCTGTTAAGGATCCAGGTTTAAGAACACCGATTTTGGAAAAAATGAGAGAGATACTGGAAGAATCTAAGCAATACCAAAATTAATAGTTAGGAAATTGGATAATGAATCAAAATAAGTTTGCAAGCAAAGAACGAATTTTTCTATATGTGGCTTTTGCACTGATTATTCTCTTTCTTTCACCCATGTTCTTTTTGGGGCAGGATGCCCATATGAGGGTTCATGATAATTTGGATTCAAACATTGCCTGGTATAAGGTTCTTCGAAACAGCGGGGAACTATTCGGCCCAGTAAATGCAGTAATTCCTCAAATAATAAATGGATTGCCGCGCAATGCTTTTGGAACAGAATTCAGCGGTATACAGTGGCTTCATAATTTGTTTGATCCAATGACTGCATATTCATTGAGCCAGGCCCTTACAAGGATAATTGCCTTTATAGGCATGTACATGCTTTTAAAAAGGCACTTTATTAAAGACCAGGATGCATATCCGATTACAATTGGCGTTTCATTGGCATTTGCTTTAACGCCCTTTTGGCCCTCAGGCATGCTGAGCACGCTTGGACAGCCGCTTGCTTTATGGGCGTTCCTGAATATTAGGAAACGCGAGGGAAGCTGGAAGGATTGGCTGACACTCACATTGCTGCCTCTTTACTCTAGTTTTGTATTGGGATTTTTCTTTTTTCTGACGGCAATGGGCTTGCTATGGCTGCGTGACCTGGCTGTAAAGAGAGATATAAATGCAAAGTTTTTGGCAGGCATAATGTATATGACTCTGTTATTCTTATTGATTGAATACAGGCTTGTATTTTCTCTTGTGATTCCTGAAGCTCCGACAAGCAGGAATGAATTTGTCAGTTCCACTCTTGGGTTCTGGCATACCATTCGTCTTGCAATCAAAAATTATTTTCTTGGACATACCCATGTCATGACCCTGCATACACTTTTTATTGTGCCTTTGTCTTTCATTGTAATTTGGTTCATTGCAAGACAGGGATTATGGAAACAGGAAAAGCAATTCGTCCGCCTGTTTATTTTGAATGGAGTACTGTCCATCTGGTATGCGTTTTGGTTTTTTAAAGGTTGGGAGCCATTGAAGGAAAAGTTTGGACTCTTAAATACATTCAACTTTGCCCGTTTTCATTTTTTGAGGCCGATGATTATTTATATGATGTTCGGGTCAGGTGCTTATATCTTATGGAAAAAGGGCATGGCTGCAAAACAGCTGGTGAAGATTTTCCTGATCCTGCAAATTGCACTATTATTCCTGGCTAATCCGGAGTTATACTACCGTGTGGTTCATCAGCCATCTTTCAGGGAATTTTATGCGGAGGATCAATTCAGGGACATCAAGAACTACATAGGGAAACCACAATCATCCTATAGAGTCGCCAGCATTGGCATTCATCCTTCTATTTCACAATATAACGGTTTTTACACACTTGATACGTATAACAATTTTTATCCATTATCATATAAACATCAGTTCCGCAAAATTATAGCAAAAGAGCTGGACAAAAATAAAAAAGAAAAAAGATATTTTGATACGTGGGGAGGAAGGTGCTATATCTTTGTTGCAGAGCTTGGGAAGAAATATGATTATCGTAAAGACAGCAAAAAGAAAATTCATAATCTGCAGCTAAATACGGCAGTTTTCAAAAAAATGGGAGGACGCTATATTATGTCCGCGGTGCCCATCTTAAATGCCGAAGAAGATGGCCTTCATTTCCTTAAGTCATTCAATTCAAGCCATTCAGCATGGAAGATTTATTTATATAAAGTTAAGTAAAGTTTATAGGTACCAAAAGGAGGTCATTGATTTTGCACTATCCCGTATTAACGATTGTAGTGCCTTGCTATAATGAGGAAGAAGTTTTCCAGTCGACAGCAGCGCAGCTTACATCTGTAATGGAAACACTAATTAGTGATAAGCTTATTTCCGAAGAAAGCAAGCTTCTATTTGTCGATGATGGCAGCAAGGATAACACTTGGAAGCTTATTGAGCAGGAATCAGAAAATAATGAATTTGTAAAAGGACTGAAGCTTGCACACAATGCAGGCCATCAAAATGCGCTTTTGGCAGGTTTAGCGACGGCAAGCAAGCTTTCTGACTGCGTCATTTCAATTGATGCAGATCTTCAGGATGATGTGAATGTCATTCATAGCTTTGTAGAAAAGTATTGGCAAGGATATGATATCGTTTATGGCGTGAGAAATGACAGAAGCACAGATACGTTCTTTAAACGAAACACTGCTGTCGGGTATTATCGCTTTATGAACAAAATAGGGATCAGCCTGGTGCCTAATCATGCGGATTTCCGCCTGATGAGCAAAAGAGCCTTGGAAGAATTGCTGAAGTACAAAGAGACGAATATTTTCCTGCGGGGAATCATTCCTTTAATCGGGTTTCCTGCAACAGAGGTGGCGTATGCCCGCAAAGAGCGGATGGCAGGGGAATCTAAATATCCTCTGAAAAAAATGATCGCATTTGCCCTGGATGGAATCACATCCTTTAGTATCGCGCCTATCAGGCTTGTAACTGCAGTCGGCTTTCTGGCCTTTTTCATCAGTTTATTGGCAGGAGCCTATAGTTTAATTGTTAAATTGCTGGATCATTCTGTAACCGGCTGGTCATCGCTCATGATGTCAGTCTGGCTGATTGGGGGATTGCAGCTAATAGGAATCGGCATTATTGGGGAGTATGTCGGGAAGATATTTAAAGAAGTGAAAAAAAGGCCGGTTTATGCCATTGAAACGGATCTTTATACACCGTCTTCAGCTGGCCAGCAATCCTACAATTCCTTTAATAACCCGCCTGTTACAGAAGAATGGTGAAACTTCTCTCAGGCTCTTTTATCCGTTTTTTGGCGGTTGGAATCATTAATACACTCATAGGATTGGCTATTATCTTTACATTCATGAATTTGCTTCATTTTTCCTATTGGACATCCACTTTAATGGGCAATATTATTGGTGCTGCAGTAAGCTATATATTAAACAGGAAATTTACTTTTAATAGCACCAAAAATCAAGCAGGGAGTGTATTGAGATTTATCCTTGTTATATTAGCCTGCTATTTTATTGCATACGGCCTTGGCTTAAGAGCTGTTCATCTGGCTTTGGGACATCTTCCGGCCATTCCCCGACATTTTGAGAAAAATCTTGCCGTGATCATAGGCATGGGGCTATATACCATTTTGAATTATTTCGGGCAAAAGAAACTGGTTTTCTAAGGACTTGCCTGATTAATATGCAAAACGCCTGGATAGTGAAATCCAGGCGTTTTTGGCAATACTAGTATTAAAAAGCCCAGTCGCCGTTTCTGAATACAGGCTCTGAGGTTCCATCTTCTTTAATTCCATCAATATCCATTTGATCTGAACCGATCATGAAGTCTACATGTGTTAGGCTTTCGTTCAGCCCGTTTTCTTCCAGTTCTTCTTGGCTCATTTTTTTGCCGCCTTCAATGCAAAAAGCATATGCGCTTCCGATTGCTAAATGGTTTGAGGCGTTTTCGTCAAATAGTGTGTTGTAAAATAAAATATTTGATTGGGAAATTGGCGAATTGAATGGTACAAGTGCTACTTCTCCAAGATAATGTGAACCCTCGTCCGTTTCGACAAGCTGCTTTAAGATTTCCTCACCTTCTTCTGCCTTCACTTCTGTGATTCGTCCATCCTTAAAGGTTACAGAGAAGTTATCGATAATGTTTCCGCCGTAGCTAAGCGGTTTTGTGCTGGAAACTGTACCATTTACACCAGTTTTCAAAGGAACTGTGAATACTTCCTCAGTTGGCATGTTAGCCATGAATTCATGGCCTTTTTCATTGATGCTGCCGGCACCTACCCATAGATGCTTAGAAGGGAGCTCAATGGTCAAATCAGTTCCTGGGGCGCGGTAATGAAGTTTTGTATAGCGTTTTTCATTTAAATAGTCCACTTTTTCATGGAGGCTGCTGTCATGGGCTTTCCATGCATCTACTGGATTTTCCGCATCAATGCGGGTTGCTTTAAAGATGGCATCCCAAAGCTTATGTATTCTAGTTTCTGCAGCATCATCAGGGAAAACTTTATCTGCCCATGCCTGAGAAGGAACGGCAACAATTGACCAGCTAACCTTGTCTGACTGCATATATTGACGGTATTTCTTAAGGGCTGTTCCTGCTGCTTTTTGGAAATTGGCAATCCTTTCAGATTGAATGCCTTTCAGCAGATCAGGGCTTGATGAGATGACCGATAAAAAGGCTGCACCATTTTCAGCTAATTCTATTGTTTCTTTGGCTCTATACTCCGGATATTCGCTGAAAACATCGTCAGGAGCCAGTTCATATTTTGTGCGTCCGACAATATCATCATTCCAGTTAACAATGA
This sequence comes from Bacillus sp. MUM 13, assembly GCF_001866725.1. Lineage (NCBI taxonomy): Bacteria > Bacillati > Bacillota > Bacilli > Caryophanales > Bacillaceae > Bacillus > Bacillus sp. MUM 13. The sequence continues at coordinate 7,615 of NZ_MLYQ01000014.1, read as the reverse complement.
CATTGCGCGCTCCTGCTTTGTAGGCTTTTTTTACGATTTCCCTTACAAGCTCGGCTCCCTCAAGCATTGTATTGATAACAAGGGTTTGCCCTTCTTGGACGTTTACGCCAACTTTAACGGCAAGCTCTGCGTATTTTTCTAAATTAGTCTGAAAGTTGCTCATTAATCATTCTCCTTTTTCATTATCTACATTTATTGTACTTATTGTTCTATAAAAAAGATACTATTTACTCTGATAATTATCACTAAAGAAAGTGGGAAGACAGCAACATACCCGCTTATCAAAAGCGGTCATTCGTATGGGACTTGTGACGTGCAATACCATGAAAAAGAGCCAAAGAAACATTCTTTGGCTTCTCTCTTAAAGTGGGCTGTTTTTCAAAACTTTGCTGCTGTGGAACAGCGAGGCCGATTTTTAAATCAGCCTTTTTGAGACTATTATCTGCCAAGATTTACCCAGACGCTTTTAACTTCTGTATAATTATTGAGTGCATACGAGCCCATCTCGCGGCCCATGCCTGATTGTTTATACCCGCCGAAAGGAGAGGCTGCATCAAAAGCGTTATAGCAGTTGACCCAGACAGTTCCTGCACGCAGCTTGCTGGCAACATAGTGAGCATTAGAAATATCTCTTGTCCACAGGCCGGCAGCCAGTCCATATTCGCTTGCATTAGCGCGATTAATCACTTCATCAAGGTCTTCATATGGAAGTGCAGCGATGACCGGACCAAATATTTCTTCCTTTGCAATGGACATTTCATCATTGACCGCTGCAAAGATCGTTGGAGAAACGAAGTAACCGTCATCCTGGGGCTTGCTGCCGCCCACAAGCACTTCAGCACCTTCATTTAAGCCTTTTTCGATATATCCAAGTACACGATCCTGCTGTTCCTGCGAGACCAGCGGGCCAATCTGTGTATTCGGGTCAAGTCCGGCGCCCTGTTTGATGTTTTTAGCATGGCTTACCATATCGGCAACCACATTGTCATAGTGTTTCTTTTGTATAAATACACGTGAGCCGGCACAGCAAACCTGTCCCTGGTTAAACATAACCCCGTTCAATGCTCCTGGGATTGCTTTTGAGAAATCCGCATCAGGAAGTATGATATTTGGAGATTTTCCTCCCAGTTCAAGTGTTACGCGCTTCAATGTATATGCTGCAGATTTCATAATCGATTTTCCGACTTCAGTTGATCCGGTAAAGGCGATTTTATCAACAAGCGGATGGTTTACAAGGGATTGTCCTGCAGTTTCACCGAATCCGGGAACAATATTCACTACGCCTGGAGGGAAGCCAGCTTCATTTATCAGTTCGGCTAAATAAAGAGCTGACAGCGGAGTCTGCTCGGCGGGTTTCAATACAACTGTACATCCTGTTGCAAGTGCGGCACCAAGCTTCCACATTGCCATAAGAAGAGGGAAGTTCCATGGAATGATCTGTCCGACAACACCAACCGCTTCATGCCGGGTATAGTTAAAGTAATTTCCGCTCACAGGAATGGTCTGGCCGACGATTTTCGTAGCCCAGCCGGCATAGTATCTCATATGCTCAACAGCAAGCGGGATATCTGCATTTGTTGTCTCTCCAATAGGCTTTCCGTTATCAAGGGTCTCCAATTGGGCCAATTCCTGTTTGTTCTGCTCCATTAAATCAGCAAGCTTGTACATCAGATGGCTTCTTTTGGCAGCGCTCATTCTTGACCATTTGCCTTCATCAAATGCCTTTCTTGCGGCTTTGACGGCCATATCGATATCAGCCTGGTCTCCTTCGTATACGTCTGCAAGCTTTTCTCCTGTTGCCGGGTTTGGAGTGGAGAAAGTCTTATTAGAAGCACTTTCAACAAATTCCCCGTTAATAAAAAGTTTTTTCGGGCCCTGCAGGAATTTCTGCAATTTTTCGCTAATTTCCAGCGTAAGATTTGCCATGAATACCCTCCTCATTAATTGGTGTAGCCGCTTATTTTGAAAGCGTTTGCAACGTCCTTCGGGAATATCATATCGAAAATTAAATGAATATTCAATTATTAATTACCGACAAAAAAAATGAAATTTCGCGTTATTACATCATGAAGAGGAATTTAGGGCATAAAAAAATACAGATATTGAATCTGCGGAGGGATTGTGGTAGCATAAAATGAGGTTTGAATATTAGTTATAAATTAAATATAATTATCCTACTTTATATTATACACATAATTAATGATGGTGTCAATCAAAAATAATTCGTTGATCAGGAGGCTTGCTATGAGGAATTGGGAAGAAGAAATACAGCAAGAGCAAAAACGGGTGAGTGATGTTGTTCACAGAATCAATATCTCAACAGCGGTATTTATGCAGCAGATAGGTGAAGCAGGAACTGATATTTCGGGCTTGAGAAAAACCTTCTGGGATGATGTCACAGTGAATCTTGATAATCCTGACGATCTTGCAGAAACATATATCAGCATACGTCAGCAAACAGAGCTTTTATCCGAGAGAGAGCGGCGGCAGGATCATTCAAGAAAACAGCTGAAATTGCTTAAAAAGCTAAAATACTCCACTTATTTTGGAAGAATAGATTTTATGGAAGCTGGAGAAACAGAGACAGATCAAGTGTATATCGGGATAGGTTCTTTTTATGACGATGAGTCAGATTCTTTTCTTGTCCATGATTGGCGTGCACCAATATCCAGCGTGTATTATGACTATCTGCTGGGACCTGCTCATTACGATGCTCCTGCAGGGGGGATGGAAGGTACATTAACGCTGAAGAGGCAATATATCATCAAAGAAGGCAAAATTGTCAGTATGTTCGATGCCGGTATCACGATAGGAGATGAGTTATTAAAAGAGGTTCTGGGCAGCCAGGCTGACAGCCAAATGAAAAGCATCGTTGCCACCATCCAGAAAGAACAAAACCTGATTATCCGGGATGAAAGAAGCAAGCTGCTTATTGTTCAGGGTTCAGCGGGCAGCGGAAAGACATCATCTGCCCTTCAGCGGATTGCCTTTTTGCTATACCGTGACAGAAACAATATGAATGCAGACCAGATTTTGCTCTTTTCCCCTAACGCACTTTTTAACAGCTATGTGTCTAATGTGCTTCCTGAACTTGGAGAAGAAAATATGCAGCAGACAACATTCGAGCAGTATTTGCTTCAATTTCTCCAGGAAGATTTAAAGATGGAAAGCTTGTTTTCTCAAATGGAATATGTACTGGCCACTTCTGAAGATCCTGGATATCTATCCAGACTGCAGAATATATCCTTTAAATCTTCTTTAGCGTTTTTAAAAATGATAGAAGAATATCTACTATTTCTTAAGAAGGACGGAATGCTTTTTAAGGATATTATATTTAGAGGCAGAGTGCTTATATCTAATGAGGAACTTAAAGAGCTGTTTTATGAGGAAGAACAATCAATTCCCATTCCAAACAGGCTGGCATTGCTGTCTGAAAAACTGCTCCGCCAAGTACGGAAAATGGAGATAAACGAAAGAAAGCAATCATGGGTTGAAGAAGAAATGCAGTATTTAGATAAAGAAGATTATTTAAAAAGCTACAGAAAGGCTCTAAAAGTCAAAAATGGCGAGGATAATGATGATTTTTCAGATAGTAAACGGGAAGAAGTCATTTTATCTTCTTATATTGTGAAGAAAAGCTTCAAGCCCATCTATCGTCAAATCAAAACTTTTGGATTTCTGGATGTTGTTTCTATCTATAAACAGCTTTTTGTTGATAAATTAAGTTTTGGAGGAAATCTTTCTTTATTTCCTGAGACGTGGGATGAAATTTGTTTAAGTACTGTAAGGATGCTTGATGGAAATGAATTATATTATGAAGACGCAACACCATTATTATTTTTAAAAGAAGGCCTTGAAGAAGGAATGAAAAATACAGGAATTCGGCATGTGTTTATTGATGAGGCACAGGATTACTCTCCTTTTCAATTTGCTTTCATAAAGAAGGTTTTTCCGAATAGTAAAATGACTGTCTTGGGGGACAGCAGCCAGACCATTTTTGCTCATGGAAATGAATTTGGCATGGATATTCTCTCTGAATTATTTCAGCAGGAAGAAACCAGGAAGATTGAATTAACCAAAAGCTACCGGTCCACACGTGAAATTGTTGAATTTACGAAATCCCTCCTTATTGACGAAGAAAACATAACGCCATTTAACCGGCCGGGAGTAAAACCGGAAATTACTATATGCCGGAATTCCCAGCTTAAAGAAGCGGTAATTACGGCGGCTGAAAGTCTCCGTGAAAGAGGCCATGAGTCCATAGCTGTGATATGCAGAACTGAGGGAGAAAGTGTTCAGGCTTATCAGGAATTAAAAGACAGCATCCCTCTTAAGCTTATCAGACAGGGCAGGGGGGAGTTTGAGGAAGGAATCGTTGTCATTCCTTCTTACCTGGCAAAGGGAATAGAATTTGATGCCGTAATCATTTATAACGGTTCAGAAGCTGTATATAATAGAGAATCAGAACGGAAGCTGTTTTATACAGCTTGCACGAGGGCCATGCATGAGCTATACATTGTTTCAGCCGGGGCATTGACATCCTTTGCAGATGAAGCTTCAAAATCCTTAGCTAACGTACGGTATCTTAATGCTGAATAATTCAAACGAAAGAGCAATCTAATTGAATTTAAAGTAATTAAAGAAACATGAGTAACAATGTATTTTTAAGGTGTATCAACAGTTTGTTTGATACGCCTATTTTTTATGGTTTTTTTTCTTTATTTTATCACTGCATTTGAACTTTTTCTCACCACATGATTTTAGGTTAAGACTCTGTTGCACGTTTTGTTGATATTTTGCAAAAGAATGAAGGACCGCATCTCTGCTGATACAATTCAAGAAACAAATCCAGGCGTTGACTCTTCTAAGTTAGCCATTGGACAGCATATTAATCTACTTGCTTTTATAAAAAAAGAACTCACTTGGAGTTCCTTTATAATTCCCTAATAAAGGCTTTGACAATTATCCCATCATTCATTGGTTCTAAATCTAGATCAGATAAACGCTCAAATCCCATGTCTTCATAAAGAGATAGAGCTTTTTCCATAAAAGACGCTGTATGAAGACCAATGTGTGAATGATTTTCTTCTTTTGAAACTTTAAGACAATGTTGAATAAGCATTCTTCCTATTCCTTTGCCACGAATGTTAGGTTTGACCGAAAGCATACGAATTTCTGGATAACTCTGTACATTTTCACTCCAATCATAAGCTTGAATTGATGGCGGAAATAAAACAACACTTCCTGCAATTTGACCATCAAGTTCAACAATGTATATCTTCGCATTGCTTTTTAAATCATTATCAGACACAAGTGTGCTTTTTAAAACTTCGAAATGATTTTTTGAAACGAATTTTTCGTATTCTTTATAACTTTCTAATCTGAGTTTTCTAATCTCTTCTATTTCTCCGTTTTTCATTTCTCTGATTTCCAATTCGTTCATCTCCTTTAATTTAATGTTTCATTCTATTCTATATATATAACAAAAAGCAAAAGAACTCGATGAAAAAAAAGAAAAAAAGGGATTCACTTTAACACTATTAGAAATCATGAAGAACTTTATGCTTACTATAAAGCAAAGAGTAAGAGCTATAAGAATAAACGTATCGCTGATTCTGGCACTTTGCTGTTTTACTCCTGAAGGTTTTTTTGTTACAGGAGAGACCCGCAGGCGCAGCCGGAGATGCTCAACCGCCCGCACCAAGGAAAGCGGGCATCCTGGAGCGGAAATCATCCATCTTTTTCCATAGCAACAAAGTGTAAGAAAACAGCCTTTTTTTAAAAAGAAGAGTTTGGAAAATAAGCCCAGGGGTACAAAGTATATGAATTATAAAAACTAAAGGAGGATTCATAACCTATGTTTCGACATCAAAAAGAATTACAATTTGAAGTGAAAGTTGATCGTCCGGATCCGATGCTTGCCCGTCAGATTCAGGAAGTATTGGGCGGACAATTTGGAGAAATGACAGTCATGATGCAGTACCTCTTTCAGGGATTTAACTGCAGGGGTGAAGAGAAGTACAAAGATATGCTTATGGATATCGGGACTGAGGAAATTGGCCATGTAGAAATGCTGTGCTCTTTAATCAGTCAATTGCTTGATGGTGCAACACCAGCAGATCAGGCGGAAGCAGCTAAGGATCCTGCTATTGCAGCGATTATGGGGGGCGTCAATCCGCAGCATCTTTTAGTAAGCGGACTTGGAGGGCTGCCGACCAATTCAAATGGTATTCCCTGGAACGGGGGATATATTGTGGCAAGCGGAAATTTATTAGCGGACATGCGTTCAAACCTGCATGCGGAAAGCCAGGGCCGCCTTCAAGTTGCCCGATTATATCATATGACCAAAGATGAGGGAGTTCGTGCTACTTTCCGTAAAATGCTAGCCCGCGACCGGTATCACCAGTATCAATGGATGGCTGCGATAGCTGAGCTGGAAGAGAAAAATGGTGTAGTCGTGCCAGCCTCATTCCCGCCGGAAGCGGAAATGGAATCACAGCAGGAAGCATATGAATTCTGGAACTTGTCAGAAGGAGAAGAATCCTCTGAGGGCCTTTGGGCTCAGGGAACAGCCCCTGATAAATCCGGTGATTTTGTGTATGTGGCAAACCCGGTAGCGAAAGGGCAAATTCCTAATCCGGCAATACCATCTCCTGAACTTCACCATGACCTTGATGATATCAAACATCGTGTTTCTAAATAAATAAGTAAAAAACCCGGATAAAGGATGTTAACATTCCTTTATCCGGTTTTTTTTTATTGAAGCAGTCGTGATAATTTATCGTCCCATGTCTGAAATGCCAGGGCTATGCATGTTGGGTCTTTCGGGAAGCTGCGGAACCGGGAAGCCGTATGGAGGCTGTACCACGGAAAGCTCTCCGCCATTTCTGCTTGGAGTTTGCCCTGAGAAAATTTCAGCAATCCTTTTTTGATCTAGTCTGAAGTTAAATTGTACATTATGGAAGCCCATATCAACATACTTTTTACACTCTGGATATTAATATCATAATTAGGCACAGGGAAAAGTTTTGCCCAATCGACTCCTAATGTTTCCAAAGCTTTAGCAAAAGCATTTTGGTGGGCATTGTCCCTCACTATCAAGAAAGCAACTGTCTCTCTCAGTGTTTTATTTGAGCTCATTTCATAAATTCTGGATTTTTGTAAAACGCCAGTCGATTCCAGTACCAAATTATCCAGCAAATCAGCAATTAGATTTCCATGGCTGTATACATAAGAGCCCAGCCAAGGATTTCCATTCGCATCTTCTGCTGCAGAACCGCCCATAATATAGTGGTTCGGCAGGGTATGCTTTTTAGCTGCTGCAGGATCTGTTTTATCTGCAACAATAGGATTAATCAATTCCTCTTTGTAGTAATACATCATATCTACTCAAGCCAGTATTCAGTTCCCCAATTATTATTTCGGACAGGCGGGGAGGTCGTACAGTAGGATAGCGGGCTGGACTTTAAACCAAAACCAGTCATTCAGCGGACAAATGGCCCTGGCATATCGCCGGGGTTTATTTTTTTGAGTCTCACCTTCCCGCTAATCCCACAGGAGTCACGCACCTTACACTCCAATCAATCCGGTTTAACAACGGGATCGCTTCACAGAA
>NZ_MLYQ01000139.1:0-891 GCF_001866725.1 Bacillus sp. MUM 13 | reverse complement strand
ACACTTTATTTATAAAATTTTAAATATATTCCGGTAATTATATCGCCTGTAATTTAGACGTATATATAAAAATTTCCGTTTTATGCGTCATAATATAAAAAAACACACTGCCTCATCTTTCAGGCAATGTGTATACTGCTTTGGCAAAATTTTTTGGTAAAAATATATTTAACGGGTTTGGAGCTCCTTCACTAAGGCTGCTGCCTTTTCTTTGAACATCTGTGACAAGTATTCCGCAGCAGTAAGATACAAAAGACCATTCCCCTCTACTTTAGGTGAATTGCCGAGAGGAACCGTTCTTTTGATCAATTGTGCATATAGTTCAGGTACCGTCAGTTTTCTTTCAAAGCTTTTATTTGCAAAATCCTTAATGAGTGCCATTGCCCCTGAAACATGCGGTGTTGCCATAGAGGTTCCGCTGAGCGTGGCATACTTCCCGTCTTTATAGGTGGATAGTATTTCCTCCCCTGGGGCCACTAGGTCAATTTCATTGTTGGAGTTTGAAAAATCGGAAGAGCGCCGTTCAAGGTTAACTGCTCCGACACTGATTACTTCGTTGTAGCATCCGGGATAATCCAGCTCGTCTGTTGCATCTTTTCCGTCTCCATCATTTCCTGCTGCACACACAACCAGGATGTTATTATCCACTGCCTTTTTAATAGCATCATGCAATTCAGGTAGATCAACTGGACCGCCAAGGCTCATGGAAATAATATCAGCTTTTTGTTCAATCGCATAGTGAATGCCATTAATGATCCATTCGTATTGCCCTGATCCATTTTTATCCAGCACCTTAACAATCAGCAATTTTGCACCTGGAGCGACGCCGACTACCCCTGCGTTATTTTCAGCGGCAGCCATCGTGCCAGCCACATGTGTTCCATGACCATT
>NZ_MLYQ01000138.1:0-10090 GCF_001866725.1 Bacillus sp. MUM 13 | reverse complement strand
ATGCTCCTCCTTTTTGCATTTATTATTCTTCACCGTTTTCAGTGTCTTCGTGTGCTTCTTCCGGTGTACTTCCTTCTTCTCCTATTTCATCCTTAAATGGTTCAACAGGAGTTGTTTCAGCTATATCTTCAATGACTTCTTTTTCTTCATCACGTTCTACCATGGCAACTGTTGATACATACTCATTTTCAGAGTTTTCCAGGCGGATAAGCTTAACGCCCTGTGTGTTCCGTCCGGTTCTGGAGATATCCTCAACAGCCATCCTGATTAAAACACCTGCTGCTGTGATCAGCATCAGATCTTCTTCTCCGGTAACAGTTTTAACTGCAATAAGTTCACCGTTCTTGTCGGTGACATTGCATGTTTTAATTCCTTTTCCGCCTCTATTTTGAATACGGTATTCGTCAGCGGGCGTCCGCTTTCCGTAACCGTTTTTAGTGACAATCAGCACTTCATCGCTTTCTTCCAGTATTTCCATGCCGACAACTTCATCATTATTCCGCAGTGTGATTCCTTTTACTCCTGAAGCAGTACGGCCCATTGAGCGGACATCTTCTTCAGGGAAACGGATCAGCATACCGTTTTTCGTTCCGATTACGATGTGCTTCGTACCATCGGTCAGCCTTACTGAAATCAGTTCGTCTTCTTCTCTCAATCCAAGGGCAATCAAACCGTTAGTCCTGATATTAGCGAAAGAGGATAGTGGGGATCGTTTTGATATCCCATCCTTGGTGGTGAAGAACAGGAACCAGTCATCCACAAAGTCTTTTACAGGTATGATGGCATTTATCCATTCTCCTTTTTCAATTTCAAGGAGATTAATGATTGGAAGCCCCTTCGCTGTTCTTCCGTACTCAGGGATTTCATATCCTTTGGCACGGTATACTTTTCCCTTATTCGTAAAGAAGAGGAGTGTATCATGCGTAGATGTTGTCAGCAGATGCCCGACAAAATCATCCTCATTTGTGCCCATTCCCTGAATGCCTCTTCCGCCGCGCTTTTGGCTGCGGTACGTGGAAGCAGGAAGACGCTTGATATAGCCATTATGAGTCAATGTGACAATAATGTTTTCCTCTGGAATCAAATCCTCGTCTTCAATGCTTTCGAAGCCGCCCAAAACAATTTCTGTGCGTCTTTCATCATTAAAGCGTTCCTTGATTTCCAGCAGCTCCTCACGGATGATGGCTAATACTTTTTCTTCATCAGCCAGGATTGCACGCAATTCTGCTATTAACTTAACCAATTCCTGATATTCTTCTTCAATTTTCTCCCGCTCCAAACCGGTTAGACGCTGAAGGCGCATATCCAGGATGGCCTGTGCCTGCTTTTCAGAAAGGGAGAATTCCGTCATTAACCCTTCACGTGCAATTTCAGTAGTCTGGGAACCGCGGATTAAACTGATGATCCGATCCAGGTTATCAAGGGCGATGCGCAATCCCTCTAAAATGTGGGCACGTGCCTCAGCTTTCCTTAGTTCAAATTCAGTCCTTCTTCTAATTACGACCTGCTGGTGTTCAAGATAATAATGCAGAGTCTGCTTCAGATTCAGTACTTTAGGCTGTCCATCAACAAGCGCAAGAAGGTTGATTCCGAAGCTTGTCTGCATAGCGGTATGTTTATATAAATTGTTAAGAAGCACATTCGCATTTGCATCACGGCGGACTTCAATGACGATCCGCATTCCGTTCCGGTCAGACTCATCGCGGAGATCTGTTATGCCGTCTATTCTCTTGTCGCGGGCAAGCTCGGCTATCTTTTCAATCAGCTTGGCCTTATTAACCTGATAAGGAAGCTCCTTAACAAGAATGACCTGCTTGCCGTTGGATTTTTCTTCAATTTCAACCTTTGCACGAAGCAGGATGGAGCCGCGTCCTGTTTCATACGCTTTTCTAATGCCGCTGCGGCCAAGAATCATTCCTGCAGTAGGGAAATCCGGCCCTGGAATAATTTCCATAAGCTCAGGGATAGTAATTTCAGGGTTCGTGCTTAAGGCAAGCACACCGTCAATGACTTCTCCTAATTGATGCGGAGGAATATTTGTCGCCATGCCGACCGCGATGCCCGAAGAGCCATTTACTAGCAGGTTCGGAAAGCGGGCAGGCATAACTGCCGGTTCTTTTTCGGAACCATCATAGTTTTCTTTATAATCAATGGTGTCTTTATTGAGGTCGCGAAGGAGCTCCATTGATATTTTTGACATTCTTGCTTCAGTGTAACGCATGGCTGCTGCCGGGTCGCCGTCTACAGAACCGAAATTGCCGTGGCCGTCTACAAGCATATAGCGATAGTTGAAATCCTGCGCCATCCGCACCATCGTTTCATAAACGGCACTGTCGCCATGCGGATGGTACTTGCCGATTACTTCGCCAACGATACGGGCAGACTTTTTGAATGGCTTTTCAGCTGTCATTCCTAAATCGTTCATGGCATAAAGGATACGGCGGTGAACAGGCTTCAGTCCATCCCTGACGTCAGGAAGGGCACGCGATACAATAACGCTCATGGCATAATCCAAAAAGGAAGTGCGCATTTCGGTGCTTATGTTAATCTCTTTTACATTTGATTGCTGATTTTCTGACATGGAGCCAACCTCCTTTTATAAAGCAAAAAGCTTTTTGTAAAAAAGTATAATGAGAGCTATAACAGGTGATTCTCCTTGGCCCTCATATTTTCCGGAAACAAAAATGTAAACAACAGGATAGAAGAATGGTCATCTATCCTGCTGGAATTTAAATATCGAGGTTCTTTACATATATGGCATTTTCCTCAATAAAGTTGCGGCGGGGCTCTACTTTGTCGCCCATAAGTATCTCAAACGTTTCATCAGCTTCTATGGCATCACTCAGGCTGACCTGAAGCAGTGTCCTTGAATCAGGATCCATGGTAGTTTCCCAAAGCTGTTCAGGATTCATCTCGCCAAGACCTTTATAGCGCTGCAATCCCGGTTTTGGCTGGCTCGGAAGGCTTGCCATGATTTCTTCAAGCTGACGGTCATTGTACGCATAAAGCACCTTTTTGCCCTGTGATACTTTATATAACGGCGGCTGGGCGATATATATATATCCGTGCTCGATAATTTTTCTCATGTACCTGTAGAAGAATGTCAGCATAAGCGTACGGATATGCGCACCATCTACATCTGCATCTGTCATGATGACGACTTTATGATATCTTGCCTTTGTGATATCAAATTCCTCTCCAATACCCGTTCCAAGAGCCGTAATGATGGTCCGGATCTCGTTATTGGAAAGAATTTTATCCAAGCGCGCTTTTTCTACGTTGATAATTTTGCCGCGCAATGGCAGGATCGCCTGATAATGGCGGTCACGCCCTTGTTTCGCGGAACCGCCCGCAGAGTCACCCTCAACGATATATAATTCGCTTATTGCAGGATCCTTCGAGGAACAATCTGCAAGCTTGCCGGGAAGGCTTGACACTTCAAGTGCACTCTTCCTCCTGGTTAATTCACGGGCTTTTTTCGCTGCCAGACGTGCTCTCGCAGCCATTAAACCTTTATCGACAATCTTCCTGGCAACCGAAGGATTTTCATACATGAAAGAATCCAGCTTTTCAGAAAGAATGGAATCTGCTACTGTCCTCGCCTCGGAATTGCCAAGCTTCGTCTTAGTCTGGCCCTCGAATTGAGGATCAGGGTGTTTGATGGAAATGATGGCTGTTAAACCTTCCCTTACATCTTCACCGGATAAATTGGTATCGCTGTCTTTGAAGATACCGCTTTTGCGGGCATAATCATTAATAACCCTTGTCAGGGCTGTTTTGAAGCCGGACTCATGCGTTCCGCCCTCGTAAGTATGAATATTATTGGCGAAAGAGAACAAATTACTGATATAGCCGTCGTTGTATTGCAGGGCTATTTCAACTGATATGCCATCTTTCTGGCCTTCCATGAAGATGGTTTCGTGAAGAACTTCTTTTGATTTATTCAAATGTTCGACGTAAGACTTTATGCCGCCTTCATAATGGTATTCATTCTTGCGTCCTTCACCGCGCTTATCTTCAAGGATGATCTTGATTCCTTTATTCAAGAATGCAAGCTCCCTTAAACGGATGGCAAGCACATCATATTCATAAACAAGCGTTTCGGTGAAAATTTCGCCATCTGGAACAAAGTGAGTGGTTGTTCCTGTATGGTCCGTTTCTCCGATTATCGCAAGATCTTCCTGTGGTACACCGCGCATGAATTTTTGATAATAAATATTGCCATCGCGATGGACAAATACTTCCAGAACAGTGGAAAGCGCATTGACTACAGAAGCCCCCACTCCATGAAGACCGCCGGATACCTTATATCCGCCTCCGCCAAACTTTCCGCCAGCGTGAAGGACTGTCATGATAACCTCGACTGCGGGACGTCCCATTTTTTCATGTATTCCCACTGGTATGCCGCGTCCGTTATCCACGACAGTAATGCTGTTATCTTCTTCGATCGTAACTTTAATTTCATCACAGAAACCGGCAAGGGCTTCATCTATGCTGTTATCAACAATTTCCCAGACAAGATGATGGAGGCCTTTTGAAGCAGTTGACCCAATATACATCCCGGGACGCTTGCGGACAGCTTCCAGGCCTTCTAATACCTGTATCTGATTCTCATCGTACGCTTGATTTTGAGCTTCTTTTTGTTCCATTGACACGCCTATCACCTACACTTTTCTATTGGCATTCTATGCTTGTATGTTAATTGTTCAGTCCAGGACTGAAAAAAGGATAGTTTTAGCTGGTAATCTTTGCAGCGGGTCATCAGTCATTCAAGACGGACAGCTGCTGCGACCTTTTTTTTAACGTACCTGAAGCAAGAGGCGAATAAAATACATGCTTGTCTGTAATAACAACCGATTTTATTGACCCTTTTGCCAGGTTGGAGATGATGCTTTCTTTCTTTTCCAGGAATTCCTGGGTAATGGCTGAAGAATGGAGGATTTGTTTATCCAAGATGGCAATTACATCATCCGTTTTAACAAGTATATCCTCCCCGATATGCAGATACATGAACTCACCTCATCATTTGACCTTTGTTACATGTCCCTGATTCACTGTAAAGGCTGCAGCTTCACGCAGAGTCTGATGGTCGATCCCATCTACAGAAGTGGTAGTAACAAATGTCTGCACCTTTCCTTGGATGGTATTTAACAGGTGTGACTGCCTGAAGTCATCCAGCTCTGATAAAACATCATCCAGCAGCAGTATTGGATATTCGCCGATTTCGGCGTGTATTAATTCAATTTCAGCAAGTTTCAAAGAAAGGGCAGTGGTACGCTGCTGTCCCTGAGATCCAAAGGTCTGTACATCCCGTCCGTTCACATAAAAGACCAGATCATCCCGATGGGGCCCAGTCAGTGTCACACCCCGTTCAATTTCTCTTGCTTTTATTTTAGCAAATTTTTCTTGGAATTCTTCTATCATTTTCGACAAATCCATAGATTCTGATACATCGAGAGAAGGCTTATATTCTATTTTCAGAATTTCCTTGCCTCTTGAAATCCCGGAATGTACCGGTTCTGCCCATTTTTGCAGCAAAAGAAGGAACTTATACCGGCGCAGCACAATCTTTGCAGCGTGGTCAATAAGCTGCTCTGTTAAGACATCCAGCATGGTGGTGTCTGTCTGTTTTCGGATTTGAAGAAGTTTTAAATAATGATTTCTTTGTTGAAGTATTTTTTGATATTGACTCATATCATGAAGGTAGACGGGAGAAACCTGCCCAATTTCCATATCTATAAAACGGCGTCTCACCTGAGGACTTCCCTTGACCAGATTCAAATCCTCCGGAGCAAACATAATTACATTCATATTCCCGACATATTGGCTTAGCCTCTGTTGTTCAATATGATTGCTTTTAGCTTTTTTACCCTTTTTGGAAATGAGTAATTCAAGTGGAATAGAATTATTTCTCTTTTTTACCCTGCCTTCTATTTTAGCATATTCCTGGTCCCAGCGAATAAGTTCTTTATCATTGGATGTCCGGTGGGATTTTGCCATGGCCAGCACATAGATGGACTCCATGACATTTGTTTTGCCCTGGGCATTTTCTCCAAGGATAACATTCACCTTGTTTTCGAAAGATAGTTCAAGATCTTCATAATTCCGGTAATTCTTCAGTTTTATGTTTTCTATATGCATATGTTCTATCCTTTGCTTAGGATGTGATCAAGAAACGGCCGCTGACCTGCGGGATCTCTATTTTATCACCTTCCCTAAGCTTCCTGCCCCTCCGGACATCCAATTCACCGTTTATAAATACTTCATGCTCGCTCAGGAACCATTTTGCCATCCCTCCGCTTTGGATGACATCAGCCAGCTTCAAAAATTGACCCAGTGTGATATATTCCGTTCCAATCTGAATCTCTTGCATATCGCTCACTCATTTCTCAGTAGTCTCTAATATTTTATTTTACTAAAAAAAACACAAATAGACAAAGTATTGAGGATACAGCAAAGGCATTTTTCGCAATGACGGCTATTTATGTGTGCTAAAAGCTGTCATTGCGATTTTAGGCTGATCATACTTCATTCTCTTTTTTAAGGCTGCCTATAGCATTCGATCTTCCATGACCTCTTAAAAGTTATGTACTTCCTTTTGCTCAATTTCCCTTAAATCTAAATCGATCGTAAAGCATGATAAAAAGAAAAAGGCCCGCAGGACAGACCTTTACTTTCACAGAACAAATTACATATATGGCCCTTTACGCTGTTTAAGACGCAAAGCTTTGAAATGTGTTTTCCGCTTTTTAGTATGTCCTTACAGGCAGGATTAATTGCAGCATTGTGTCATCGTTTAGCGAGCGGATGACGAATGGCCTCATGGCGCCAGTGAAATTAATTGTAATATCCGTGCCTTCCAAAGCTTTTAAAGCATCCATGACAAACTTTGCACTGAAGGATATTTTAAGATCTTCGCCTTCAATGGATTCAGCAAGCACTTCTTCAATGACTTTCCCTATTTCAGGAGTATTGGAAGATACTTCAATGATTTTTCCATCATGGGTAGATAATTTGACGACATTGTTTCTGCCTTCTCTTGCAAGCAGTGACGCCCGGTCAATCGCCTGCAGGAAATCCTTGGCGCGGACAGTGACATCAGTTTTGCTGTCGTTTGGAATCAGTCTGGATGTGTCAGGATAGTTTCCTTCAAGCAGCCTTGAGTAAAACAGCAGGTTTTGGGCTTTGAAAAGTACCTGGTTTTCTGTAATAACAATTTCGATCGGATCGTTCGTATCATCCAGGATTTTGCTTAGCTCATTTAAGCTTTTTCCGGGGATGACCACACTATGTGATCCTTGGATGCCGCTTTCTATTTTCGCTTTCCTCATTGCCAGGCGGTGGCTGTCTGTTGCAATACAGGTTAATTCGTCCGTTTCAACCTTCAAGTTTACACCTGTCAAGATGGGCCGTGTTTCTGACGTGGACACAGCAAAGACAGTTTGGCGTATTAGGGTTTTAAGGAGATCCGCTGGAATTTTAAAAATGTTTTCTTCTTCAATCATTGGCAGGTGAGGATATTCTTCCGCATCTAATCCATTTAAATTAAATTCAGCTTTTCCTGAACGGAGAATTGTCTGGAAATGGTTTTGGACTTCAATTTCAACCGTTTCCATGGGAAGTTTTTTAACAATATCGCTGAAAAAACGGGCATTAAGGACAATTGCCCCGCTTTGTTTGACTTCAACAATCTCATTGCCCTCATCTTCTGCCGGAATGAAAGATTGAATGGAGATATCCGAGTCACTTCCGGTAAGTGTGACACCTTCACTTGTAACGTTGATTTTTATTCCAGTCAGAATAGGGATTGTCGTTCTGGATGTAACAGCCTTTAGAACTTCCTGGACGCTATGGACCAAACGATCTCTTTGAATGATAAATCTCATTTTATTTTTTCCTCCCGTTAAGTGATATTTTCAGCCTGCTAAGCATAGTGTTTTAGTTATTATTTTTTTAAAAAAGATAGTAGTAATAGTAGTAGGGCCTGTTAGTATGTGGATAACTTCGATAAACATAAGGAAAAACAGTCTATCCACATGTGGACAGACTGTGAGTAAGTGTAAGGAAGTTATCAACACTATTCGCATGTCAGACTTTTAGCTGCACTTGTATTTCCTTAACCTGTCTTTGCAGCTGGGAATCTGTTTGAAGCAGCTTTGAAATTTTTTCATGAGCATGAATGACGGTGGTATGATCTCTTCCTCCGAATTCATCTCCTATTTTAGGAAGAGA
The DNA here is from genome assembly GCF_001866725.1 of Bacillus sp. MUM 13. NCBI lineage: Bacteria > Bacillati > Bacillota > Bacilli > Caryophanales > Bacillaceae > Bacillus > Bacillus sp. MUM 13. Next base: position 1,858 of record NZ_MLYQ01000138.1, on the reverse strand, counting down.
GAAATCTGTCAGCTCACGGGATAAATACATGGCGATCTGCCGCGGGAAAGCGACTGACTTTGTTCTCTTTTTAGCTTTAAAATCTTCAAGCTTAACACTGTAATGCTCTCCGACTGTTTTTTGAATATCAAGGATCGTAACGATTTTAGGCTTTGAGCTTGGGATGATATCCTTTAATGCTTCAGCAGCAAGGTCTGCATTGATATCTTTATTAATCAATGACGAATAAGCGACAACTCTGATAAGTGCCCCCTCAAGCTCACGAATATTCGAATCAATCTGGTTTGCGATATAAAGCATCACTTCATTTGGGATATCAAGGCCCTCTGCTTTAGCTTTTTTGCGGAGTATCGCGATCCTGGTCTCAAGATCAGGCGGTGTGATATCTGTAATCAGCCCCCATTCAAAACGGGAACGCAGCCTGTCTTCGAGTGTAGGTATCTCTTTAGGAGGACGATCACTTGAAATGACAATTTGCTTGCTTTCTTCATGGAGGGTATTGAAAGTATGGAAAAACTCCTCCTGTGTTTGTTCTTTTCCAGCTAAAAATTGAATATCATCAATAAGAAGAACATCTACATTCCGATATTTGTCGCGGAAGTCACCCGCCTTGTTATCACGTATGGAATTAATGAATTCATTGGTGAACTTTTCCGAAGAAAGGTATACCACCTTTGCCCGCGGATTATGTTCCAGCACATAGTGGCCGATAGCGTGCATTAAATGCGTTTTGCCAAGGCCCACTCCCCCGTATATAAACAAAGGATTATAGGCTTTAGCTGGAGCTTCGGCTACTGCTAGCGATGCTGCATGGGCAAAACGGTTGCCTGAACCAATGACAAATGTATCAAATGTATTTTTAGTATTTAACATGTGCTGCGGAAAATCATTATGATCATCGTCTTGTTTCTTTGGTTTTTTGGCAGGAGGCGAATCGGCAAAGTCATCTTCTCCCTGATTAGGGGGAATGATAAATTTAGCTTCTAATTCTTCACCTGTGAGCTCGAACAGAACATCTGATATAAGCCGGGAATATCGTTCTTCCAGCCAATCACGGGCAAACTCATTGGGAGCCGTTACAGTTAACAGGTCTCCCTGCAGCATATGGGCTTTTGTCGATTTAAGCCATGTTTCAAAACTTGGCTTTGAAATCTTCTTTTCAATCTTTGATAAAGCCTGGTTCCATAAACTATCAATGTTCTCCATTTAATCCCTCCTTTGCTAAGGATATTTCTATAAAAAATGAAAATGAATACGCAAGTTCAGGATTGTATTCTAACTCCGCATTTTCTGGTTTCTGACCCTGTTCCCATTCTTGTGCAACATTTGTATAAGTGAAAAATACTTTGCATTCATAGGCAGTATTTTTATGCATCAACAGGGATAGGGAAAAATATATAATAAGAAGTAAAACAGTTTTCGACAATATCCACCGATTGTGGACAAATTTATATTCACAGCTAGAATAATTTATCCACAAGTTATACACAATTTGTGGATAAGTGCTAAAATGATTGAAAGTTATTCAGAGTGAAAACACAAATATAATATCAGATATTTGCCTTGGTTGCAATGGATTTTAAAACTTTATCCACAAGACCACACGCTGCGGGAAAAACTTTTCCACAGTCCTTTTTTATGTGCAAAAGTATAACTGGAAGGCTGTGGATATTGAGAAAAATGTCGAAAAAGTATCCACAGCTATACATATCCGCTCTATAAATGGACAAACGGTTTAATATGAAGAGCTCTCTATTAGTATTGAAATAATGAAAAAAGCTGAGGGGAAGATCAGAAATTAATAAAGTATTAATTTTTGGCTCTTTTCTTAAATATTGTTGTTTTTTAATAAGTTCTG
>NZ_MLYQ01000137.1:0-1377 GCF_001866725.1 Bacillus sp. MUM 13 | reverse complement strand
GGGAGATCCGACTGTCCATAAAAAAGAGCAGCAGAGGATTATTACTCAAGCGATTACACGTACAGTAGAGGGGGAAAAGTAAGATGGCTGAAGTTAAAGTACCGGAATTAGCAGAATCAATTACAGAAGGTTCCATTGCACAATGGTTAAAGCAACCGGGAGATACAGTGGAAAAAGGGGATTATATCCTTGAACTTGAAACAGATAAGGTAAATGTGGAAATTATCTCCGATTACTCTGGAACACTAAAAGAGCTTCTTGCAGAAGAAGGAGATACCGTTCAAGTCGGCCAGGCAATTGCTGTAGTAGACGAAAGCGGTTCAAAAGCGGCACCAGCCGAAGCTCCTGCTGAAACTGCAGCACCTGTCAGCACGGAAGCACCAAAAGCTGCAGAAGCGAAGACTGAGCCTATCACAACTGAACCAAAAGAAGAAACGAAACAAGACCCTGCACAGAGGACAATAGCTTCTCCTGCTGCAAGAAAACTTGCCCGCGAAAAGGGGATTAACTTAAGTGAAGTGGCAGCTGCAGATCCGCTTGGAAGAGTACGGGTCCAGGATGTAGAAGCGGCTGGAAAAGCACCTGTTCAAAAGCAAAGTGCACCGGCACCAAAGGCTGCGCCTGCACCAGCAGCAACATCCCAATCCGATGACCGTGTAGAAGTAATAAAAATGTCCCGCAGACGCCAGACCATTGCTAAAAGGCTTGTGGCAGTGCAGCATGAAGCAGCAATGCTTACTACTTTTAACGAAGTTGACATGACAGCAGTCATGGATCTTAGGAAACGCCGTAAAGATGCGTTCGCAAAGCAGCATGATGTCAAGCTGGGCTTTATGTCCTTCTTCACAAAAGCGGTTATCGGCGCACTTAAGAAATACCCTCTTCTTAATGCAGAAATCAATGGCGATGAAATTATCATGAAGAAATTTTATGATATCGGCGTTGCCGTTTCGACAGATGAAGGCCTTGTGGTTCCTGTTGTGCGTGATGCAGACAGAAAAGGCTTTGCCGGAATCGAACAAGCGATTTCTGATCTTGCTGTAAAAGCAAGGAACAACAAGCTGGCACTATCCGATTTGTCTGGCGGCACGTTTACAATCACAAATGGAGGAACATTTGGATCATTATTATCAACGCCGATCCTAAATGCCCCGCAAGTGGGTATCCTCGGAATGCACAAAATCCAGGTTAGGCCGGTTGCCATTGATAATGACACAATGGAAAACAGGCCAATGATGTATCTTGCGCTTTCGTATGACCACAGAATTGTAGACGGTAAAGAAGCGGTTGGCTTCCTTGTCACAGTCAAAGAACTTTTAGAAGATCCTGAACAGCTTTTATTAGAAGGCTGATAAACAAAAAGCCTTACTTATTCCA
>NZ_MLYQ01000136.1:0-7454 GCF_001866725.1 Bacillus sp. MUM 13 | reverse complement strand
GCTGTTTTCGTAAACTTTGTTGCTATGAAATAAGGTGGTTTATTTCCGTTCCAGGATGCTCGCTTTCCGTGGGGCGGGCGGTGAGCCTCACAAGCAAAGCTTGCGGGGTCTCACCTTCCCGCTAATCCCACAGGAGTCTCGCACCTTATGCTCCAATCAACCTGACTTGACAATGGGAACGCCTCACATAACAAATTAAAAAAACAATAATCTTTAAGAAGCTGTAAATTCTTTTACAGCACCAAATATAGCGGCTCTTTTCTTAAATAAAACAATCTGATTTATAGAGAGAAAAGGGCTTCTTTGGGGTGTATAATGTAATTATCATTTCATGGCAGAAATTGTTGTTTGAGCCAGAATGGCTATACATATTTTTAACAGCCAGAAATATAGAATACATGCAAAGCAGGTGGAAATATGAAAAAACTAGGTTGGATTTTATCCGGTTTAGGTGCCCTCGCTATACTGGGAAGCCTACTGTATCCTATGGATATTATTACTAAAAAAACGTTTTTTATTTTACTTCTTGGCGGAGCTGGAGTCATGTTCATCGGTTCAATGGTAAGATGCTTCAGCTTGCTGAAAAAATAGAGAGGAGAATTAGTCTGATTCAGAATGTTATTGTAAATTCTGATTCTCCTGGATTCTTCGTTCAAGTCTTTAAACCTATAAACAGTTAGGGGATTTTAAAGGAGATGATACATCATTATGGAAACATATGCAGATGAAATAAAACAAATTCTCCGGGAACAAAAGCTCTTTTTTGCCACAAATGAAACAAAAAGCCTGACTTTCCGGCTGGAGCAGTTAAAGAAGCTGAAAGAGGAAGTGAAGAGGCGGGAACAGGATATCATTCAGGCCCTTGCGGAGGATTTGAATAAATCAGAGCTCGAATCGTATTCAACAGAAATAGGGATTCTCTATGAAGAAATCAATTTTACTATGAAGCACTTAAAAAAGTGGGCGAAGCCAAAGAGGGTACGTACTGCATTAACACATACCGGCTCTAAGGGAAGTGTTATAAAGGAGCCGTACGGAACAGCTTTGATTATTGCGCCATGGAACTACCCTTTTCAGCTTGCACTGTCCCCGCTCGCGGGAGCAATTGCAGCGGGCAACACAGCTGTAGTTAAGCCGTCAGAATTGACGCCTGCAGTTTCTTTACTGATTAAAGAAATTCTTCAGCATATATATCCTGCCTCCTATATTGCAGCTGTCGAGGGAGGTGTGCCGACAAGCCAGACCCTGCTGGAGCAGGAGGATTTTGACTATATTTTTTTCACTGGAAGCGTACCAGTTGGAAAAGTTGTAATGGAGGCAGCAGCGAAACATTTAACACCGGTTACACTCGAGCTTGGTGGGAAAAGTCCAGTGATTGTGCATGAAGATGCCAATATAGCTCTTGCAGCAAAAAGGATTGTCTTCGGCAAATTTACGAATGCAGGACAAACATGCATTGCACCTGACTATCTGCTGGCACACAAAAAAGTGAAACAGGATCTCCTAAGGGCTATAAAGGAAACGATTATCGAGTTTTATGGAGAAAGGCCTCTCGAAAGCTCCCGTTACTCGAAGATAGTAAATGATCGGCACTACAGCAGGATTTGTAAATATTTAAATGATGGAAAAGTTATTTTTGGGGGTGAAAAATCAGATGAAACCCTTAAAATTGCACCTGCTCTGTTAGAACAGCCGGATCCAGGCTCGCCTGTCATGACGGAAGAAATTTTCGGACCGATTCTTCCAATAGTGGAGTACGAGAACCTGGACGAGGTGATTAATTTTGTTAACGGCCGTCCCAAGCCGCTTGCCCTGTATCTGTTTACAAAAAGCGGGGAAACAGAAAGGCAAATAATGAGCAGCATTTCATTTGGAGGCGGATGTGTGAATGATACACTCATGCATATTGCGACCCCTTATCTCCCTTTTGGGGGCGTAGGAGAAAGCGGCATGGGAAGCTACCACGGAAAATACAGCTTTGAAACCTTCTCACACTCAAAAAGTGTATTAAGGCAAACAACTGCTTTTGACTTTTCCTTCCGTTACCCTTCTGCAAAAAATGGACTTAAGCTGATAAGGCGGTTAATGAAGTAAAAAAACTGTAGCCAGTAGGTTAAAGTTTTTTTGAATTATATTGGATTGTGAAATTTTTTTGAAATCTGGATTCTATCTTTTGTAAGACTGAAGAATAAAAGGGAATAATCTGCAGGGAAGCCGCGATTTCTGAATAGCTATCCAGGGGAGTACCGTATCAAGAGGGATCACCAATTGATACAAACAAGCTTTTCTTTAAAGCGGTTTATCTGGCGAGTATTTTTTTCTCCCTTGCTTCTGCCATCCAGCTGGGGAATTCATGAAGCAGTTTCTCATATAGTTCTTCATCCGTCTCTTTTTCAATATCAGGAATATGAAAAAATCCTGCGTTGTCTGCATATCGTCCTTCTAAATCATCTAGTTTTCTCAGAACATCAAAGTTGCCGTCACCAATGCCTGCAAACTGCCAGAAAATAGGCTCCTTTGAAGAATCTATCAAAACATTTGCCACACTATCCTGATTCTTCTTCGCTTTCTTAATGCCTCCATCATTGATGAATATTAAATAAACGGGGAGGCTGCTGCTTTCCTCCTTTATATATTTATTTAACACGTCACGCATGACAGGAGGTTCATTATTGGCAGTGAATTTAGAAACATCAGTATTTTTAAGGATTTCTCTTTCTACATAATTGGAAAAATCTTTTTCTGATACAGAAGGCAGCCGTGAAAAGGAATTATCATAGATCCAGACATCCAGGATTCCGTCATCATCAAAACGGGTCGCAAGGGCAAGCAGCCTCTCCATTACGTTTTGGACAATCCCTTCTTTATACAGCCTTCTCATCGAACCGGAGATATCTAAGACTACCCCGACTCTTGCCCGGATTTTCTGCAGTGCTTTTCTCTCAATAATTATATCTATTTTCTTCTTTAATAAATCCAGCTTGCTGATCATTGGCCATTCCGTTTCACTTTCTTTTTCTTTAGACGGTTTTTCTGCCTTAGCTGCAGGATGATAAATATCCAAAAACCCTTGAAGCCCCCGGATATATCCCCGGCCAATGGGATTGAAACGCCATGAACCTTCTTTTCGGTAGACATTGCCCAGTTCAAACGAAGTTTCTTTTTCAAAACCGTCTATAGCAAAAGAAAGTAGTTTTTCTTTACCTTCTTCATCCCAAATTGTCAGGGAAATGTTTTCAAAGTGGCTGAAATTCTGCTGCCTGACTTCTGCGTCATGAATTGTGAGAATAAAAGTGACTTTTTCAATTGCAGGAGAGATTCCTGCCAGATTTAAGGAAAGCTCCTGATTTTCAGCTGCGGGAACCACCTTTGACATAGCTAAGGAATGATCGGCTGATAATGGATTATTGTAAAAAATGAAATATCTTTCTTCAGGAATCACAGCGTCCTGATTAATCATGAAGGCTGATAAGTCTATATCGTATGAATTGGAATGGTGCTGGGCTTTTAATTTCCATGAAATCCCTATTTTTAGTTTGTCTGTTTCCGGATATAGCTTGCTTAGATTGATTCTTTGTCCTTTAATTAATGTAATCAATGTTCTCACTTCTTTTCCCGCTTTTTTTTTATCATTCTCTCTTTCTATATTCTAGCTTAACAAGGGTGCTTCGTAAAAATGAAACTGCCAATTAACGGGAATTGATATGCAACTTTTACTATGAAAATGCGGTATAATAGGAATAAGTAAGTGCTTTTAGAAAGGAGATTATTCGGTGGGGGCTTTTGGCCAATATTCGAAGATCAATCCGGTATTGATCTCTTTTAAAGAAGACGAATGGAAAAATATATTAGAAAAAAAGCGTGCCGAGAGACAGCCATTCCAGGCAGATGATCAAGAAATTTCCATTGGTCAGCTCGCAGCCAGGTTTTTAGGGATTCGCGGAGATGAGGATGAGTATTATAACGAGCTTTTTGAATTATCCCGTAAGCCCTTAATAAATGTTCTCGATGCTGCTTCCATGAATAAAGAAATTGCACCTGAACAGTTTCAGGCCATACAAAACGTACTCTTGATCAATCAGAATGAATCGCTTTCCGTTAATAGGTTTGTCGCATTTCTGGAAGGAAAACAGCTGTTACCTGTACATGAAAATTCTGCTGTCAACAGGCATATCCGCGAGTGTTTGATACATACTCTGCAGGAATTCGCAAAGCGCCACCATGATGGCTTAAAGCATCCTGATTTCAGGAGGGTCATCGTGGACTTAATTAAATGGATGCGCAATCACATGGAGCCAGTATTAAGGGATATGCAGGACGACAGGATGCCGGCATTCCTCTGGTATGGTGACGGCAATAAAAGCGAAGGATATTTTTTGTACTATTTAACGCTTTTCGGGTTTGATGTTTTGATTTTCCATCCGGGAGGAAAAGACTTGTTAAAAGAGCTCGAGCTTGATCCGGAGCATAATCTTATGATTGTTCAGGAACATTCCATAAAGACGGAGCCAAGGGCATTCCCTAAAGGAAAATCGGTCAGGAAAGCTACGGTCGCCTATCAGGCCTCAAGGGAAATTGAGAGAATTCTCCACACTGATGAGACGCCAATCTTTAAGCCTTGGCAGTACCGTTCCTTCCAGCCGCATTCCATAACATTAAAAACGACATATGATGAATTGTTTTTGGTAAGCAGGGAAAAGGCATTTATCCGTCCTAACTTTTCAATAGAAGGAAACAAAGTCCATATTCCTTCCATATTTGCGAAAATTTCCGGGATCTCTGAAAACAAAAGGGAATACTGGGACAGGCTGGAGGAGATTAAGGAAGGCGAATTAACTTTGTTTATCCGGTATTTTCCCTTAACGGCAAATGTCGGGGCAAATCATCAGTATCATTATCACCATGCATTAAATGCCGATGGAATGCTTGATCCTGAGAAGATGATGAAAAGTGTATGGTGGAAGCTTGGTCAATTGCCGCTTGGGGTTCAGCGGGGTGTGGCATCAGCTATTTCCAGGGTATGCGGGCATCCAAAGCTGCTTGCTGAAGGGAGCGAGTCCATCTCTGACATTCAGCTTTATTTATTTACACAGCTGACGGTTTTGCCTGCATCTATTGTTGCTTTGTTAATGAAGTTTGATTACCCTCAGAGCGTGCCGAGAATTGTGATGTATAATAGCGGTTCAGGCAGCGGGATTACCAGGCCGGATGCTGCATTGCTTCTGCTCCTGAATGAAATAGGCATTGATTTAATCCTTTACAACCCTTCAGGCTTGAGAGATTTGGAGATGTACATAGATGAGCAATACTATGATGTTCATCTCATGGAGCATGTCGAATTTGATTGTGAATATAAAGAGCCAAAGATTCCAATCTGGCGCAGATTTTTTAAATAATTTTCTGGCTGGCCGCATCGCTTGTCAGAAATAAATAAAGTGGGGGATAGACATGGCAGATATTAATGGAACAGAATTAATGGATGTTAAAAATGAAGAGATTACACCGGCCAAAGCGGATGAAATCAAAATGAAGCTGAAAAACGAACCGGAAGTTCAGCGGCTTGTCCAGCAAATTGATGTAAAGAACCAAATGTCTTTATTGGAATTTGGAAAAGAGCCAGCAGTTGAAATTTCAAGGTTTTCAGACCGGATTTTAAGCACCATGAAGTCCAGTTCAATGGAGGATTCCAGCGAGCTTTTGAAACATCTTGGGCGGATTATGGACAAGTTTGATAAAAAGGATTTTGCACCTGAGAAAAAAGGCATGTTTGCCAAGGTTTTTAATCGCGGGGAAAAAATGATAGAAAAAATCTTTGGTAAATATCAGACCATGGGAAGCGAAATTGATAAGGTATATGTTGAAATTTCAAAATACCAGAATGAGATGGTCAATTCCACTCATAATCTTGAAAATTTGTATGAGCAAAATTTTAATTATTACTTGGCACTGGAGAAATATGCAGTTGCGGGAGAAATGAAGGCAGAAGAATTGAAAACCCAGCTATTGCCGCAATATGAGGCACGTGCACAATCAGGTGACCAAATTGCTGCCATGGAACTGGATTCCTTGCGCAATGGCATTGAAACGCTGGAGCAGCGTGTGTATGATCTGGAGATGGCAAAAATGGTCGCTCTTCAGACGGCTCCGCAAATCCGCCTGCTGCAAAGAGGCAATACCAAGCTGATTGGTAAAATCAATTCGGCATTTGTCATTACAATTCCAATTTTTAAGAACAGCCTGATTCAGGCAGTGTCAGCAAAACGGCAAAAGCTGGTTGCTGATTCAATGAGCGAACTTGACCGCCGTACGAACGAAATGCTGCTTCGCAATGCCCAGAATATTTCAGCCCAGAGCACAGAAATTGCCCGGCTGGCAGGTGCCCCAAGCATAAAAATCGAGACTATAGAAGAATCATGGAACATTATCATCAAAGGGCTGGAAGAAACAAAAAGCATTGAAGATGAAAACAAACGCACCCGTGAAGAAGGTAAAAAGCGTCTGCTTGAACTAAAGGATAACTTCCAGGCAAAGCAGCTTAATGGATAAAGAAAAACGCTTCATAAAACCTGGAAGCAAATACGGGATATTAAATGTTTGTCATAAAATAACATGAATGATAGAATGATGTTATCACGCTGGCGTGATTTTAATGTTTTAAATGAACTGATGTTTAGTCTGCCGTTTCTGCACAAGGATGGCAAGGCTCTTACTGGTGAAAGGGAGTGTTTCTGTTGGCAATAACACTGCAAAAAGGACAAAAGGTTGATTTAACAAAAGGCAGAGCAGGTTTATCATCAATTACTGTCGGCTTAGGCTGGGATCCGGTTTCACAGGGCAAAGGGAAGGGTATCCTCGGCGGGCTGTTTGGCGGCGGGAGCGCACCTGATATTGATTGCGATGCTTCCGTTTTGCTGCTTGATCAAAATGGCAAGCTGACAGACAAGAAAAATTTGATTTACTTCGGCAATAAAGTCAGTGCAGACAGAAGCGTCAAACACTCCGGCGATAACCTGACAGGAGATGGAGACGGTGACGACGAGCAGATTGTCGTTGATTTGAATATGGTTTCCCCTTCGGTTTCCAAAATGGTATTCGTCGTAAATATTTATTCCTGCGTCTCCAGAAAACAGGACTTCGGCATGATTCAAAATGCCTTCATCCGTGTTGTGAATAACTCTAATAACGAGGAATTAATTCACTTTAACCTGACAGACAATTACTCAGGATTAACTTCTCTGTTCGTCGGTGAAATATACCGCCATAATGGTGAATGGAAATTCAACGCAATCGGCGATGGCACCAAGGATACATCCATCTCAGAAATAGCAAACAAATACGCGTAACATAAAAAAAGCGGAAGCGCCTGTCCAGCCTCGACATGCATAAGACGGACAAGAAATGAAGGCGTTCTGTGCCTTCAATTCTTGGGTGGCTTATGACCTCGAGAGGCTAGG
>NZ_MLYQ01000135.1:0-364 GCF_001866725.1 Bacillus sp. MUM 13 | reverse complement strand
ATGACCTTGAGGGGCTAGGAGCTGAAGCTGGATTATAAAAGCGGAAGGCGGTGAAGGCAGCATGGATGTATGTCCATTTTGTAACGGATTAAGGAGTTTCAGTGCATCCTGTCCAAGCTGTACAGCAAAAATGGAGGATAAGGGAAAGGTCATGGATTATTATGACGAATATAGCGCGTATATGGATACAGATACCTTAAAACAAAATGATGGTTTTCCCCGTTCACTTCAACAGGGGGAATGCCCTCATTTAATAAACTGTCCAACCTGCGGGCATGATGAAATTATCCTGGTTCAAGAGTAAATAAAAGGCGAGCACAGTATTTGTATCGGGTTCTCTTTTGGAGTACAAAATCAAAAACAA
>NZ_MLYQ01000134.1:0-15800 GCF_001866725.1 Bacillus sp. MUM 13 | reverse complement strand
CAATCAACCCGGTTTAACAATGGGATCGCTTCACAGAACATCATATTATTTTTAAAATGCCTTAAATAAAAACATGAAGCAGCCTTTTTTTGTCGAGGCATACTTTGGATCAAGTGGGTTGATTTCCGTTCCAGGATGCTCGCTTTCCGCTAATCTAATCAGGAGTCTTTATGCTCCAAACAACCTCATTAATGAGGAGACCATCTGACAGAAAACAGTAAAAAACACGAAACTAAAAATGTTTCGTGTTTTTTACCGTTTACCGTGCATTTACTTTATTCAGGAATTGAAGGGTGCGTTTATTGCGGGTGTTGACAAGTACTTCTTCAGGAGTACCTTTTTCCGCTATTACCCCTTGATCCATGAAGACTACCGTATCAGCGACATCGTTTGCAAATTGCATTTCGTGTGTCACGACAACCATAGTCATGCCTTCTTCAGCAAGGTTTTTCATAACCTTAAGAACTTCACCGACAAGTTCTGGATCCAGGGCGGAGGTAGGTTCATCAAACAATAGCACCTCTGGGTCCATAGCCATGGCGCGTGCTATGGAAATCCTCTGCTGCTGGCCGCCGGAAAGCTGATGCGGATACATATCCGCACGATCAGCGAGGCCAACCTTATCCAGAAGATCCATCGCCTTTTTACGGGCCTCCTGTTTGGAACGCTTCAGGACAATTACTTGGCCCTCCATAATATTCTCGACTGCAGTAAGGTGCGGGAAGAGATTGTAGTTCTGGAATACCATTCCCGTTTGCTGCCGGAAAGCGACAACTTCTTTTTTATTGGTTTTTGATCCGTCATTAAAAGACATATTTTTGTTTCCCAGCACAATCGATCCTTCGTCTGGTATCTCAAGAAGGTTTAAACAGCGGAGAAGCGTTGTCTTTCCTGAACCGGAGGGGCCGATGATAACGGCTGTTTTGCCTTTTTCAATTGAAAGGTCAATGCCTTTTAAAACTTCCAGATCATTAAATCTTTTTTTTAGGCCATCTAAGATAATCATTTGCTGTTCCTCCATTATTTAGCCACACTTCGCTCAAAGCGGATTTCGAGTTTAGTCTGCAAATAAGAAAGCACGGTGCTGAATATAAGGTAGATAAAAGCTACTTCAATATAAAGCCATAAAGGCTCATAGGTTACAGCGGCAATTTGCTGCCCTTTTTGAAATAATTCTGTAACTGTGATTGTTGCAGCAAGTGATGTATCCTTCACAAGGCTGATAAATGAATTCCCAAGAGGAGGGATGGAAACCCGGACAGCTTGAGGAAGAATAATTCTTCTCATAGCCTGTCCCCTTGTCATTCCGATAGAATAGGCAGCCTCCCATTGGCCTTTTGGAATGGAGAGGATGGCAGCTCGTATAATTTCAGAGCTATATGCGCCCTTATTTAAAGTAAATACAATAATTGCGGCCGGAAGCGGGTCTAAGGTTATATTCACACTGGGCAAACCATAGAAAATGATGAATAGCTGGACAAGCAGGGGTGTTCCCCTGAAAATCCATACATAAAACTTAATCAGTCCCACGAGGGGCTTTATCCCTGATATGCGGGCAACTGCTGCAAAAAATGCCAGCAGGAGTCCGAGAATAAAGGTAATCAGCGTAAGCGGTATCGTATAATAAATTCCCGCTTTTAGGATAGGAAAAAAGGAATCGCTCAGGATTCCTAATATTCGGGTGACTCGTTCATCAGCAAACATATCTATTCAATTCCTTTACTTCGATACGTCCGTTCCAAACCATTTTTTAGAGATTTTTAAGTACGTACCGTCTTTTTTCATATCTGCCAAGGCTTTATTGATCTCAGTTACAAGCTTGCCGCTGTCTTTACGGAAAAGGAAAGCATTGCTTGTTGCATTTTTTTCTTCATATACCTTCTTGATCGGCAATTCAGGGCGCTGATGGATTAAATCAAGGTATGAAAGGCTGTCATTAAGTGTTGCATCAACCCTTTTGGAAGTAATAAGGTCAATGGACTGATTGAAGCCATCTACTACTGTGTTTGTTGCTCCGTGCTGTTCAGCAATTTTGCGGTAGTTGCTGTCTAAAGACTGTGCAACTTTCTTACCTTTTAAATCATCAAGTGTTTTAATGTCTTTGTTGTTCTTATTAACGATCAGGACAGCTTTAGACACAATGTATGGATTTGACATGTCATATTTCTTTAAACGGTCATCACGCACAGCGACTTCATTGGCTACCATGTCATAGCGTTTTGAATCAAGTCCGGCAATCATGCCGTCCCATTTTGTTTCAATAAACTTCGGCTTGATATTCAGGCGTTTGAAAACTTCCTGAGCAATTTCAACGTCAAATCCAGTTAATTTACCGGATTTGTCATGAAAAGTAAAGGGTGCATAAGTTCCTTCTGTACCAATTGTTACTTCGCCTTTTTTCTTTACTTGATCATAGAGACTGTTTGATGCTGAGTTGTTTTTATCCTTGCTTGTGCCGCAGGCTGATAAAGCCACGACAAGAATCAATGCAAGAAAAGACCATGCTGCTTTCTTCATATCTTAACCCCCACTATTTTTATCGGTATTATTTAAAAACTTAATCAGAATACTTGAAAATAATTTGCTTGTCAACGAATTAAGCACTCCTTATTATCTCTCTTTAACCCAAATATTATTTTTAAAATACAGATACCCTTAGAGAAGGAAATAAAAACTGATTTAGTAAAAGGTTTCATAAATCGAGCTGGTTGAAAAAATATCAATGGAGCTTTACCAGAGACCTCAATAAGGGAGTTGGGAAAATGAGATTGACAAACCCTGCTTTTTTACATATAGTAACAAAGAAAAAATACATATTCCGTGAAGCGGGAGAGGTTCATAGCGGCAACCCTCTATAAAAAACTATGGCTTGATCCTATACCAATCAACCATATCACTTAAGCGATATGGTTTTTCTTTTTTTAGGCTTTGTTTAAGCAATTGGTGATTTCTGCATTTTGTTGATTGAAGCAGATTTGGGCTTGAATGCTGGGAGAGTAACATTAAGACCTGGCAGACGTTTGGAGAATCCCCCGGGCTCTTTTAGTCTGGAGCCGGAAATCAGCACAAGTTTAACAAAGCTTTTTTATATGCTTCCGGTTAGAGTACGCTCTCTAGTGAAACGGGATATTAGGAGGAATTAACATGTCTGGCAGAAAGACAGAAGAACTAACGGATATTACACTGCTTGGGAACCAGGGAACAAAATATTTATTTGATTATTCACCGGAGATTCTGGAAAGCTTTGATAATAAGCATCCAAACCGGGACTATTTTGTGAAATTTAATTGCCCGGAATTTACCAGCCTTTGCCCGATAACGGGACAGCCAGATTTTGCCACTATCTATATCAGCTATATACCTGGAGAAAAAATGGTCGAAAGCAAATCCTTGAAGCTTTATCTGTTCAGTTTCCGTAATCACGGCGACTTTCATGAAGATTGCATGAATATTATCATGAATGATCTTATTGAATTAATGGATCCAAGGTATATTGAAGTATGGGGCAAATTTACGCCAAGAGGCGGTATTTCCATTGATCCATATACGAACTACGGAAAGCCCGGAACTAAATTTGAAGAAATGGCGAATTACAGGTTAATGAACCACGACTTGTATCCGGAAAAAGTCGACAACCGCTAATTAAATAATGACCGAGGATGTATTTAGGGGAAAAACTTGGACCGCGTGATCGACCTAAAGAAAAAAGCTGTGCTTATTCTATATTTAGAAAAAGTACAGCTTTTTTATGTTTTCAATTCTCCTTTTTCCCTATCTTAACTCATCGTCCCTATTGTAAGGACAGACCCTTAAATAATTCATTCATTGTTCAAAACAAAAAAAGGATAATTTTACTTCCTTTGATAATTAAGAAATTTGCCATCGTTGAGTTTGATACATTCATTTTTAAGCACGAGGTTGATTGGAGCGCAAGGTGCAAGACTCCTGCGGGATCAGCGGCAGGCCGCTGAAAAAGTCAGGAATTTTAAAAGTGAAAAATGATGTACAAAAAACGAAGCTCTAAAATCGCTTCTAAGCGACGATAAGAGAGTAAGGAATCATTTTTGACCCCCTAAAAACTCATCTTTTTTCCAAAGCATATAGTTTTTCAGTGGCCTGATCAGCGGGATAGGTGAGACCCCGCAGATGCTAGCGTTGAGGCTCAGCGCACGCCCCGCGGAAAGCGAAGCATCCTGGAGAGGAAATCAACAGGGCCGTTTAACACCAGCTAAACCTTTAAACCTTTTCGGGCGCTCCAATTTATCCATTCTCATATTCCCTCCTTAATTAATTGTATATTGTGATAATAAATAAAACTATAAACATTTATCCTGAAATGGCCGTTATATAGTATGAATTTCAAAATAATAAGCAGGGATGGATTTTGTAATGAAAAAAGTTCTGATGTTGTCAATCATACTGGTCTTGCTGGTTAGTGCAGCGGGTTGTTCTAATCAAGATAAAACAGCAAGTGCCTCTAAGCATAGAATTAAAATTGGCATCATGCTGTCGGATGCAGGCCTTGGAGATCAATCCTTTTCGGATGCAGGCTTTGAAGGTCTTGAAAAAGCGAGGGACAATCTTGGAGTGAAGTTTGATTACCGGGAAATCGGAGAAACGAAAACCTACGAAAAAGGGCTGGAGCAATTGGTGAAAGGAGGAAATGATCTAGTCATAGGACTTGGATTTTCCATGCAGGAAGCCATGGACAAAGTGGCAAAAAAATATCCTCATACGGATTTTCTGATTGTGGATTCTGAATCAAAGCTTCCTAATGTCTCCTCCGTAACTTTTAAAGAAGAAGAAGGTTCATATTTAATCGGTGCCATTGCTGGCATGAAGACGAAGACCAATACATTAGGTTTTGTAGGAGGGATGGATGTTCCCCTGATCCGGAAATTTGAAAAAGGATTCATTGAAGGGGCAAGATCCGTTAATCCAAAAGCAAAAGTTATTTCCCGGTTTGCGGGCAGCTTCGGCGATGACCAGGCAGGGGCTAAGATAGCTGAAGATTTGATAAAAAAGAAAGCGGATTATCTGTATCAGGCAGCAGGATTTACAGGAGTAGGCGTAATTCTTGAGGCTCAGAAGGCCGGTGTTTATTCATTTGGAGTAGACAGCGATCAATATTTTGTGGCAGAAAAATCAGTCGTGTCATCGATGCTTAAGCGAGTGGATGTAGCAGTCTATAACGCGGTGAAGGAATATGCGGAACACGGAAAAATCAAACAAAAAAACAGCAAATTAGGAATCAAAGAAAACGGCGTTGGAATTGCGCCAATTACGGTTATTAAGCTTTCACCAGCGGAAGAGGAAACATTGGATCGCTTACGCAGCAATATTTCCGCCGGATCCATAAGTATACTACCTTAAGAATTGAATGGAGTAATCACAAATGAAGCTTAAACAAAAAATTTTATTAATGTCACTTTTTCCTTTGTTTTTGTCTGCCATTATCATAGGATACAATATTTTGGGACTTAAAGCCCTAAAGTCCTCGACTGAAAGTACGGTAGCATTATTGATGAATGTCGAAGAGCTGAATAGCTCTGCAAAAAGCATGGAAAAATCATTGAGTGCTTATTCTCTTAATATTTCTGACAGCAATGCAAATGATATTTCAAAGGATATCATGGCATCAAAGGCTGCGTTTAAAACCTTAAAGGGAAAAGTTAATGACAAGGAGGAGAAGGTTTCTGTCAGCAGGATATCCTTAAAGCTAGAGGAAATCAGTGAAACCTCGCTTAAATCTCTCTCAGCAAAAAATCAGGCTGAAATTAAGCGGCAGTCATTAAGAACCAAGGGAATGATGAATGATATTTATGAACTGAAATACTCGATTAATCAGCAGTATGAGCAAATGCAGCAGAACCTGAAAAATCAAATTCAGGGGATTGTGACCTTTTCTTTAATTGCCTTAGTTATCCTTTTGGCAGGAAGTGTGGTTTCATCCATTATCTTTACCCGGAGGATCACCGGGCCAATTAATAAAATTGCCCAAAATGCAAGAGAAATTGCGGAAGGAAATCTGAATGTGCAGACGATAAAAGTTCGGACGAAGGATGAAGTAGCCCAACTAAATAAAGCATTTAGCCAAATGACAGAAAACCTGAGAAGGGTCATTGAAAGGGTCGGCAATAGTTCTGGCCAGCTGGCTGCATCGGCGGAAGAGCTGATGGCGAGTGCTGATGAAACAATGAAAGGAACAGAACAAATTACATCTTCCATTCAGCAGGTATCTGCGGGAGCGGAACAGCAGACGAAAATGAGTGTGGAGTCAGTACAATCTGTTGAACAAACAACAAATGCGGTAAAACAGATATCAGACAATGCTGCTGCTGTCCTGCAGCTTACCATTTCAGCCAATGATAAGACAAAGCAGGGATCCGGGTTTGTTAATGAAACAGTTTCTCAAATGAAGTCTATCCATGAATCTGTAGAGCAGACAGATACTGCATTAAATGAGCTGCATACCCGTTCTGATGAAATAAGCACGATATTAAATCTGATCACGGCTATAGCAGATCAAACGAACCTTCTTGCGCTCAATGCAGCTATCGAGGCTGCGCGGGCGGGTGAAGCAGGAAAAGGATTTGCTGTAGTGGCAGATGAAGTAAGGAAACTTGCTGAACAGACAAGCCAATCAGTTTCACAGATATCCGGCATCACTCAGGATATTCAAAAGGAAACAGTTAAAACGGTACAATCAGTTGGATTTGTAAAAGAAAAGGTACAATCCGGGCTGGATATCGCCAATCGGACAGAAATGATTTTCAGCGATATCCTTGCTGCCATTCTTGAGATGGGTATGCAAATTAAAGGAATTACTGAGGTTTCCCAGGGAATTAATCAGGAAGTCGGACAGATATACGGCCATGTGCATGAAATGCTGAATGTTGCTTCCAATACATCAGGAAGTGCCGTTGATGTAGCTTCAGCATCAGAGGAACAGCTTGCTTCCATGGAGGAAGTAAATGCTGCAGCTGTATCTTTGTCCAGCTTGGCTGAAGAGCTTCAGAGCTCCATATCCTCTTTTAAATTATAAAGTTCTATTCAGATTTCAAATTGCTAGTCCATGCTGGAGGATTCTAGTCCGCCAGAGAGTGATGGCAGCTGCAAATTTATAAGACAAAGCCCGCACATGCCATACTGCGGGCTTTGTTATACTATTTGGCTCTTTTCGGATTGTTGTTTTTTTAATTTGTTATGTGACGCGCTCCCTTTGTCAAGTCAGCCACCTTGTTTCATAGCAAAAAATTTCACAAAAACAGTCTGCTATTTTAATTATTCTGTTCTCTCTGTATAAACGTTTGTGTGTATGAGAAAGAATTTCCTTGAAATTTTATTGTGTTAGAGTGATAATGAAAAATAAAATTCACAGACTATTACAAAAATAGGAGTTGTTTCAATGAAGGTTGTAAAGTTTGGAGGTTCATCTCTTTCTACATCTGCACAAATCAAGAAGGTTTATCACATTGTAGTTTCCGATCCTGAGAGAAAAGCAGTAGTGGTATCGGCACCGGGCAAGAGATTTGAAGAAGATGTGAAAGTCACAGATTTATTAATAGAGTGCGGGGAGTGTGCGTTAAACAACAGGGAATATGATGATATTGCTGCCGCAGTCATTTTAAGGTACCAACAAATAGCGGAAGAGCTTCAGCTTTCCAGCAGCGTTGGGGAAGAAATCAGCCAAAACATACTTGGCCTTTTAAAGGGAAATAGAAACAATCCCGGCAAATACCTGGATCGCATTAAAGCAAGCGGAGAGGATAACCATGCCAGGCTTATTGCGGCCTATTTTCAGTCAAAGGGGCATAATGCCAGCTATATGAACCCAAGGACCGCAGGACTGATTGTCAGCAATGAACCAGGAAACGCACAGGTTCTGCCGCAATCCTACGAACGTCTTTTAAAGCTCCGCGAGCATGAGGGCATTATTATTTTCCCTGGATTTTTTGGCTATAACACAGAAGGAGAAGTAATGACGTTTTCAAGAAGCGGATCGGATATTACCGGTGCTATCCTTGCGAATGGCATGGGTGCTGATATATATGAAAATTTTACAGATGTTGATGCTGTTTATGCTGTGAATCCCAGTATAATCACTCATCCCAAGGAAATCAGGGAGCTGACATACAGGGAAATGAGGGAGCTGTCATATGCCGGATTTTCAGTATTCCACGATGAAGCATTAGTTCCGGCGTTCCGTGCAGCTATTCCTGTCCATATCAGGAATACGAATAATCCCGAGGCTGAGGGAACACTCGTGGTAAGTTCGCGTGATAATAAAAATGGCCCAGTTATCGGCATTGCCAGCGACAATGGTTTTTGCAGGATTTATATCAGTAAATACCTAATGAACAGGGAAATCGGATTTGGCAGGAAGCTCCTGCAAATACTTGAGAAACATGGAATTTCGTATGAACATATACCCTCAGGCATTGATGATGTGACGCTTATTCTGAGGCAGGAACAGATTGGCAGAAACGAAGAAGATATGATTATCAGCGAAATCAAAAACGAACTAAGGGCAGATGAAGTAATGATTGAACGTGATCTTGCTTTGGTCATGATTGTCGGGGAAGGAATGAGGCAGAATGTTGGTACAGCTGCCAGGGCATCTCAAGCTTTAGCTGATGCTTCCGTAAATATTGAGATGATAAACCAGGGCTCTTCTGAAGTGAGCATGATGTTCGGGGTGCATGAAAATGATGAAAAAAAGGCGGTTGGCGCCCTTTATCGGGCATTTTTTTGAGGGAGGTTTTTAATTATGCTAATATACCTTTGCTCAGGATTATTGGCATGATTAAAACCTATATGTGCATTTGATCTAAACCCATGATGACAAACACAGCAACTAAATGAACCGCCGCGATTATAGCAAAATGATATCCTTCTAACCCGTCAATCATCTGAAAAACTATGGGAAACAAAATAGTTATCGAACCAAACAGCATGACAACTGTCCCTATGCGCCCAGCTAGTTTCTTTTCATTATTAGGAACGAAAACTTTATTGTTACCTGCAATAAACGATGTTTTTCCCCTCTTGCGCAGTGAATATCCTGCTATAAATATTAAAATACCTGCAGCCATTATAGCCAGGGAAGCTATGAGCATCATTTCCCCTCCTCACTTTTTTAAAGGCTGTTGTCGTAAATCATGCTGAAATAAAACGAGGCGGCTGATTTCGGCTTCAGGATGCTTGTTTTTATCAGCCGCCTCCGGGGTCAATCCCGCAGGATTCTCGGCACCCTGCCCTCCAATCAACCCTTCTAACAATGAAATTGCCACACAGAACTCATTAAAAACATCAATTTTTAAGAAAAGAGCTTAATTTTATTGTGATTTTCAGAAAATCTTTTACATTAAGCTTTTTATCCTCTTATATGAAAATGAAGAAAAATTTTCCTTTATTTTTCTTTTGCAATTCGTCATCATAAAGATAAAAGATTGGAGGCCATAACTTTGCTGCTGCATCTTCGGGTAGTCATGTTTATTTTGTTTTGCTGGTTTTATTATGATAATACTCCCCCGGGCCACCCCTGGTCAAAGGTGTTTGTTGTGCTGGTGCTCTCTGGACTGTTAATCAGCCATTTCTCTATGTTCTGGATTAACGGAAGGAAAATCCGTCTGGCGAATATATATTTGGACAGCGGGTTATGCTTTGCCCTTGGGTTTGTTTACCTGAATTCTTCTGCATACCTCATTCTTCTGGGCATAATTGCAATGACACTGTTCATGTCTATTTCCGACGTCAGGATTTTAAAAATTTACAGCTTCCTATTTCTTTTATTTCTGCTGGGTGAATTTCTGGCGAGGTTCATTGTTTATGGATCTTTTGATTTTTTAGGCGATTTATTAAATGTTTCATTTGTTGCGTTCGGAGCAATCGGCGGTAACCTTGTCAGGAAATTGTATGATGCAAGCGACACGCTGAATGAGCAGTATAAAAAACTGGATGAATCACATCGTGCTCTATCAGAAGCCCACTTTCAGCTGAAACAATATTCTGATCAGGTGGAGGAGCTCAGTACTGCAAGGGAGAGGAATAGGGTTGCACGGGAAATCCATGATACTGTCGGACATAAAATGACAGCGCTGCTTGTTCAGTTGGAGCTCGCACGGGAGTTTCTTGCACGTGATGTGAAAAAATCAGAAGATATTCTGGCGATTTGCGATCAGCTTGCCAGAACATCGCTTGAGGAGGTCCGTTATTCTGTCAAAACATTAAGAAGTGATGATAAAGGAGAACAGAGCCTGATTATGGCAGTCCGCACCATACTTGAAGATTTCCATCAAGCAGCAGGCGTGAAAAGCGAGCTTGAGCTGAAAGGAGATCCTTCGACAATCCCTGATTCAATGAGGCCGACAATCATCAGGGTCATACAGGAGTCACTGACGAATGCTAAACGCCACGGTGCTGCTTCAAAAAGCCATGTACTTATTGAGTGCAGAGAAAGTGAAGTGAAATTAATGATTTGTGACAACGGAATTGGTACAGCTAAGATAATGCCGGGGTTCGGTCTTGTAAACATGAAGGAGCGAATTGAAGAGCATGCTGGCACAATCCTTTTTGAAAGCCTGGCTGGCGGGGGCTTTCAGACGGAAGTGACATTTCCGCTTTTGCAAAAAAAATGGATGATAGGTGGAAGCGCATGATAAAAGTAATGGTTGTGGATGATCAGCCTCTGATCAGGGACGGATTGGCCACTCTCTTGGATTTGAGGCCAGAGCTCCAAGTAGCGGGGACAGCGGGGAATGGGCAGGAAGCTTACGAAAAAGCATTGGAGCTCAAGCCGGATATCGTGTTGATGGATATAAGAATGCCTGTCAAAAATGGTGTGGAAGGAACAAAAATGATTACTTCGAATATTCCTTCTGTTAAAACACTGATGCTGACAACCTTCAGTGACAGCGAACTGATATTCGAGGCACTTTCTGAAGGAGCCAGCGGCTATTTATTAAAGGATATGCCGACAGATACAATTGTGCAGGCTATCATTACTGTGCATTCAGGGGGCATTGTACTTCCTCCGGATGTGACCGGGCAGATGGTGCAGGAATTAAAGAAATCAAGAGGGACTGAAGATTCCGGCAGGCCTGCCGAAGCTCCTGAAAGCTTGCATGACTTAAC
Organism: Bacillus sp. MUM 13; assembly: GCF_001866725.1. Lineage (NCBI taxonomy): Bacteria > Bacillati > Bacillota > Bacilli > Caryophanales > Bacillaceae > Bacillus > Bacillus sp. MUM 13. The sequence goes on along the minus strand of NZ_MLYQ01000134.1, from coordinate 4,664 downwards.
GGAACGCGAGCATGATGTTCTCCGGCAGCTGGGATATGGACACAGCAATAAAGAAATAGCCGGAATTCTATTTATCACTGAGGGCACAGTGAAGAACCATGTATCAAATATTATCAGCAAGCTTTCACTGAGAGACCGCACACAGGCTGCAATCTTTGCAGTAAGATACGGCATAGCCACTTTCCCTGAATCCTGAGCATGGATTGTGCATATGACTTTTGGCATATAGAAAAGCATGGAGACCTGCAATCGGGTCTTTTTTTTTATGACTGTAAATCTATCTCTGGAGAGATGGTAAAAAGTCACTTTCGCAATAAGATGTTAGTAAGAAGACTAAAGAAAACCAAAAGGAGCGGATGAACCGATGCTGGTCGTTCAGGATATAAAAAAGTCATTTTCTCATAAAGAGGTAGTCAAAGGTGTTTCTTTTACAGTGGCAAAAGGAGAAGCTTTTGGTCTGTTAGGGCCAAATGGTGCAGGCAAGTCAACCACCATCAGCATGATTTGCGGCTTGCTTCCATATGACTCAGGTGAAGTGACGGTAGGAACTGCATCTGTTAAAAAAAATCCTATGCAGGTGAAAAAGAAAATTGGCATCGTTCCCCAGGAAATTGCTCTATATCCCACTATGTCGGCAAAAGAAAACCTGCTGTTCTGGGGGAGAATGTATGGATTAACAGGAAGAATGGCAAAAAAAAGGGCAACTGAAGTATTGGAATATGTGGGTCTAAGCGATCGGGCTAAAGATAAAATTGAAACATTTTCCGGGGGAATGAAGCGGAGAATCAATATCGGGGCTGCGCTGATGCATGAACCGGAGCTGCTCATCATGGATGAACCTACTGTAGGCATTGACCCTCAATCAAGGAATCATATCTTGGAAACAGTGAAAATGCTGAATGAATCCGGAATGACAATTATATACACATCCCATTACATGGAGGAAGTAGAGTATTTATGCCAGAGAATCGGAATTGTTGATCAAGGAAAGATGATTGCGATAGGTGATAAAAACGATTTATGCAGCCGTCTTGCAGGAGGAACGGTCATTACTGTATCTGTCAGTACTTTTCAGAATGAATTGATTGAAAAAATAAATAGCCTGCCTGATACAGAAAAGGTCACTGCGGATCACGATACTTATTCATTGGATATTATTGTGAAGGATCACAAGCGGGCAGCTGCTGGGATTTTGTCATGCTGTATGGAGTCAGGCGCAGAGGTATTATCATTCGAAAGAAAAGATCCTAATTTAGAAAGCCTGTTTCTTCAATTAACGGGGCGCTCATTGCGCGATTAAGGGAGGTTTTAATCATGAAAATTATTGCCATAGCGTGGAAGGACTTCAAGATACGGATTACGGACCGCAGAGGGTTTCTGATGATGCTGATTATGCCGCTTGTTTTGACTGCCATTCTTGGCACAGCATTAAAGTCCGTCATGGCAGGAGATGACGGAATCCAGGATACAACAATTGGCTTTTACGCAGCTGACGGTGATCCGCTTTCAAAGTCGTTTAAAGATGAAGTGCTGAAGAAACTTGATTTTATAAACATTCAATCAGCAGATAGTGAGAGCAGTCTGGAAAGCCTGCTGAAATCAAAAAAAATCGATGCAGGCATAGCAATTCCTGCCAATTGGAGTTCAGGTTTAAATGAAGGAGAACTGAAAAAGGTGAAAATATTCAGCGATCCTGATAAAAAAATCCGGTCTCAAGTAGCGGAGTCCTTGCTTACATCATTCACCGAGCGTGTTAAAACAACGTCTCTTGCGTCTAAGGCTGTTATGGGGGACTTAGCGGCCGCGAAACAGGTTTCTTCCAATCAGCCCGATTTGAAGAGCGCTGCAAAAGATGTAAGAAGTGAAATAATGAAGGCCGGAGAACAGGAGCCGCAAATAGCCGAGGGATCCATCGGCAAAAAAATGGTCGATTCTAAGCAATATTATGCCGCTGCTATGTGTGCCATGTTTCTTCTTTATAATATCACAATCGGAGCCAAATCTTTATTGAAGGAAAAAACGACCGAAACTCTTTCGAGGCTGCTGATATCGCCAACTAGGGGGATTTCAGTCCTGGTAGGGAAATTTCTTGGCACATGGCTATTTTCATTTATCCAGTTTACGTTATTTTTCCTGGTGACTTCCCTTTTCTTACATGTGAATTGGGGAGGCAATAATCTGCAGGTAATATCTATTGGATTATTTTACTCGTTCGCTGTATCTGGTTTATCCATGATTATAGCAGCCTTCATATCTGACATAAAAACAGCAGATTTAATCGGAAGTGTCGGACTTCAGATTATGGCGATATTGGGAGGCTCCATGCTGCCGATTTATGCCTTTCCTGATGCTCTTCAGGCTATATCAGCATTTACTCCTAATCATTGGGCGATTACAGGTTTCTTGGATGTGATGTCTGGAACAGACTGGAATGGCTTATATGCTGGATTTGGAATATTGGCAGGAATTGGGATATTATCGCTGCTTGCAGGAACCTGGAAGCTTGGAAGAAAGATTGGATAGGGGGATTGGACATGAGAAAAGCCTGGAATATATGCAGTGCTGAAATCGGATTAATATTAAAAAAACGAAGAAGCTATTTGACGATGTTTGCCATGCCTTTATTATTCACGCTTCTTTTTGGAAACATCCTTGGCGGTGACGGGGGAAGCCAGAAGCTGAAAATATTGCTGGTGGACCAGGACGGAACATTTCTTTCTAAGGAGTTAAGCAGGGAGATGGGGAAAGACAATCAATATTTCACACCGGAGAAGTCAACTTCAGCACAAGCGAAGAAAATGCTGGAAAACAAAAAAGCGGAGGGCATGATTAAAATACCAAAGGGTTTTGAAGGAAAGCTGAAGGCAGAACAAGACCCTGCCATCTCTTTCCGCAAAATTCCGGAATTCACATCCAGTGGAACGGTGACCGGAAGCTTATCCGCCGCTTTAACAAGAATGAAAATGAATCTTGCCGCATCAAATGCCTGGAGCAAGTACAGCGGCGGAAACGTAAGGGAAATGTATGGAAAGCTGGCAAACGAAACTAAGAATCATTCACAAAAAATAGAAAGAATTACGGTTTATGATCATCAAAAAGACAATCAGCCTTCAAAAATATCTGCCAGTGCTTCAGGGATGTCCATCATGTTTGTCATGATTGTCATGATGAGTGTGACAGGAACTATTTTAGAAGCCCGTAATAATGGTGTCTGGCATCGCTTGCTCATTGCGCCTGCTAAAAGGGCTTCCATAGCCAGCGGATATTTGCTTTCCTTCTTTATCATAGGGTGGATTCAGTTCGGGACACTTATGGTGCTCACCCATTATCTGTTTGATGTGAATTGGGGCAATCCTCTTGTGCTTTTCATTCACGTATCGGCAATGCTTTTGGCCATTGTCGGCCTGGGATTGATTATAGCGGGAACAGCAAGGACGGCTGAACAGCAATCAGCGTTTGGTAATCTTCTCGTCATTTCAACCTGCATGATCAGCGGAGTTTACTGGCCACTTGAAATTGAACCGCCCTTTATGCAGAAAATTGCAGAATTCCTGCCGCAGACATGGGCGATGCGGGGCTTTAATGAAATTTCCCTGAATGCGTCTATCTTGGATAACATGCATAATGTTGAGGTCCTGCTTTTATTTGCTGCGGTCTTTCTGGTGATTGGCATAAGGAAAATCAGAATATAACTTGAAGACAGCTGGCCTTACAGCTGTCTTCTCTATTTTTTTGCCTCATCATTCAGAAGACTCTTTACGTTCAGGACAGTATAGACAGAAGCTCTTCAAGCGGTTTTCTTTCACGGGGGGAAGGGATTTTTTCGGGATATCCGATGTGCAGGGATCCAACAATTCTTTCTCCGGGAGCAACACCGGCTGCATTCCGGAATTCATGGCTGTGGATCATTCCATAAGTTTCCCAGATCATGCCAATGCCTTGTTCCCAGGCAAGCAAGCTAAAGTTATGAATGAGGCAGCTTGTAGCTGCGTAATCTTCTTCTCTCATACTAATATTTGGATCTTCCTTCATCACTACAATTAAAAACATGGGAACATTTTTTAATTTATCGTATGCCCGCTGTCCCGCTTCGGTTTTCTTCTCAGGATCTCGTTCTTTAGCTGCATTGAAGGCTCTGCTTGCTTCTGCAAGCTTTTTTTTGCTTTCGCCCTGTACCAATATAAACCTCCATGGCTGGGTCATCTTATGATTAGGCACCCATACTGCAGTCCGGAGCAGTTCTTGGATTAAATCGGCTGAAACAGGCTGATCTTTAAATACTTTAATGCTCCGGCGATCTTTTATGATTTTTTTAAGTTCCATGTTCATTTCTCCTTTATAAATGCAGGCAAATAATATAAATATGCAGATTTGCAGCCTCGCATCTTTCGTTAATCAGCAAACTAATTGAAAATCATTATCATTTAATTATTCCCATGTTCATTTAACAATGTCAAGTCAATGGTTTAAAAATATGATCAATGAAAAAATAAATTCTGATTATTTGAAATCCTGTTCAAACATTGTATGATATGGAGAAGGAAACGCGGAGAATTCGAGATATTAGTTTGACTAAATAATAATAAGGTATTTTTAAAAGGCTGTTTTCTTAAGCATTGTTGCTACCTGAACAAGGGGTTGATCTCCGCTTCAGGATGCTCGCT
>NZ_MLYQ01000133.1:0-10889 GCF_001866725.1 Bacillus sp. MUM 13 | reverse complement strand
AACAAGGGATGTAATTACAACAGCAGTATATTTCTGATTTGGAGTATACATATAAAAAAATGGAATAATAAAAAAACCAATGACTAACCAAACAACGGCTGTTTCTTTCCCCTTGTCTAAATCATAAACGGTTTTTGCTGTCAAAATAGAAATTACACATCCTACGATCCAAACAATAAAGAGTATACCAACCCATATATGCTTTGATTTGAATTTCATGTTAATACCTCTTCTCAAAAAGACACATTCGATTTGTATCATTCAATTCAAACTAAGGAATAATTTGTTAATTCAAATTGAAACTCCACTAATAAAATACACTCCAAGCATATTAACAAATAAGAAAAAACTATCGATAGTTTAGGTTTAGTGTTACATGAAAGTAGGATTAAAATCTTCCAACAGAATAAAAATCACTAAAAAGAATGCTGATAGACCCAAACAAAGAAGCACTTGAAGGGCGTGCTTTCGGTTTGGTGTACATAAATAAAATACCGGTAGTATAAATAAACCTATCTTTAAGATTATAAAAGAATAATCAGAATAATCTGGTCCCAGATAATAGAGAATATAATTTTCATCAATTAACATTACAGGTATTGCAGTACCTATAATCCAAATTAGAAACAGAGATATCAGCACAATTAATTTAGTTTTATATTTCTCACTTTTTATTAATGCAACTAATAGTATTTCCATAAACTTCTATGAAATCCCTCTAAAATTACGGTCTTTATGATATAACTAATATGCAAACGGGTAGGATGGTGGAATAATTTCAGTGGGAGGAAGAAAGAATGCAATTCAGAGAAATACTAAAGCAGTCATTTGTTATTTTAGGTTTTAGTGCACCAGGTAAGTGGAGTGGGGAGATGGTTCATCCTATACCCGATTTATTGGACCAATCATATAAAGAATTTGGTAAAGATAAAGAAAATATTATCGGAGTTTGCCTCCCGCCAAGAAGTGACCATTATTTCTATACCTGCGGAATAGAAATAGAAGAAGTTGATTTCCATAAGGTGAAAAAAGGAATGACCTTGCACACTTTTCCAGAACAAAGATATTTTGTGTTTACCCACATTGGCAATGCTAATGAGATTCCTAATACATATGGACAAATATGGGAAATTTTCGATAGGAAGGGTTATTCAATAAAAAAAGGGATGCCTGAAATAGAAGTTGTGAAATCTCAAATGTTCGGAAAAGAGTATACAAACGAATACGAAATGGAAATCTGGATACCTGTTAATTGATTATCTTCAATAATGTTGATGCTTTAATTGTCCGGCAGATTGACCAATTCTATATCCCTATTGTGGTGATTGGAAAAGTAGATGGAAACTTTAGGAATGTATTCTCAGTCAATACAAACAACTATCAGGATAGCTTTGACCTTACCCAATACCTGATAGACAGAGGCCACAGGGATATTGCATACCTGCACTCATCGCTACATTATGATGTATCAATAGACCGGCTGGAAGGATTCATAGGCTGTATGAGGTCCAATGGTTTAGCAGTCAATAATGAAAGGATCATTGACAGCGATTATACAGTAGATGCAGCCCATCTAGCAGCTAAGATGCTTATTGCAGGCACAATGCCGACGGCTTTAAATTGCGGCAGAAAAAGGGATATCAATCCCTGAAGATCTATAGGTAGTCCGGCTAAAGTAACCCTAATATTTATCCATTTCTATCCCCTTCCTTGACCTGTAAGGAGATTCCGGTCAAAAAGCTTGGGGATATCGCAGCAAGGTCCTTTTTTTTAAGATTAAGGAGGGAAGTAATCCAGAACGTCAAACCATAATACCAACTAAATCCATCCTCCAAAAATCGGTTTCCACTATTTAGGTCATTAATTAAATGCTGCCTCATAAGGGGGTCATCCCCTTTTTGAGACAGCCTGATTCGTCATTCTCAACAACTTCGCGCTAAAATTATCACCAAATCTGCTTAATAATTAGCAGCAAAAAAAAGCTCTGAGCCTGGTGCTCTGAGCTTTTTTAGTTTCGTTTACTTTTTCATCTAAAATGTTGTATTACTGTGCCCTGTCCATTTTTTGTCTCAATTTCAGCATATGCACCATTTATAAAAGTAATTTGAGGTGGAACGTGTCCACAATCAATGTTATATATTATTGGGATTTGAAGCTCTTCGTAAAGTTCCACATATACCTCTTCAACTGTATATTCTTTGACAGGAGTATTAGCTGGACTTCTGCCGAACATAATACCTGAACAATGATCAAACCAACCAGCCAATTTCATCTGAATAAGAGACCGACGCAAATCGGTATTTATTAGCTCGCAATTTTCAAGAAACCAAATAACTGGCTCATCTTGAATATACCTTTTCCTAAAGGTAGATACATCTCCATATGGTGTTCCGATTATATGCCTGATAACATCAATACACCCTCCAAGTAAACGTCCCTGTATCTTGACTGGATTGTTTGAAATTGTTTTCCAATGGGTTTGTTCGGTTAAATTGAAAACATATGGAGTAGGCTTATCAAACTGCCATTCTTCTTGGTATTTTTCCGATGAATGTTGTTGGATTGAATCGCCTTTTTTAGTGGATAAAACAGACTGCCACATCGCTGTCGTTTCATCTGAATATTCTCCCCTTAAATCAACTAAATTTGTTCCGTGAGCAGTAGCAATACCTGTTTTTAAAGTAATAGCTAATAATAATAGACTAATATCAGAATAGCCTAATATCCACTTATTTTGTATATCATCGAAGTTAATATATTCAAGCACCTCAATTAGTAGTTCTCCACCCCACGGGGGTATAATAAGTTGAATATTTTCATCCTGCATCATTCTATTAAACTCATCTGCTCGAAATTTAGCTGAGGATGACCGTACTTTGTTTTGGGTCCAAACCGTATTGCCGCAAATAACTTCAAAACCTTCTGATTTCATACGGTTACAGGCATCTTCCACAAGTCCGTGTAATTCTTTTGGCACACCTGATGATGGTGCGGTAACCCCTATTGTTGCCCTTTCTTCTAAAAAAGGATATTTTATCATAAACAATCCCCCTATACCTTTACAATATTTTACCATTAAAAAGGAAAGTCTACATCTTTTCGATACAAAACAGTTCAATTTAATACCCTAACCACTCTATTTGGCACACTACTCTCTGAAAGAGGTTCTAAAATGGGCTTTGCTCTTCTATATATGTAATACAAAGTGGAATAGTGGAAAAAGCGACTAGGCAGATGTATTGGGGGGAAATTTAGTGAATAGCTTAAATCCGATGTTTCAAAAGGAAAATCACATAAATAACAAGTCAGTGTTAAAAAATACTACGAATAAAATAAAGAAAAATAGACAGCCACGAAATGATAAATGCCATAATATTAAATTTCCTGTCAACACTCTCATGCAGATGAAGCTGCGTACCTATTGCAAGCAGGCAAGATACTTAGGGTACTTAAAAAATGGACAGCCTATGAGCCAGACCGTCTTCAATACCGCCCTTTTACTATATGGATTAAAAAGGATTGAACGAGTCTCATGGGACCTGGAATATGAGGATACGAAAATTTACATGCATACCATGCCCAAAGAGGAAGAGTATCGACTCATTGGAGGTCCTTATGGAATCGCCATTCAAAAACAGGCATCCGACCGGAGAGTAGTTTTTATGGTAGTCCATTCCGTCTTGCAATGGATAGAAAAGGGGGGTTCCCTTGAAGAAATCTTACAGTAGCCTAAACCTCCTGCAGCAGAAATTAAAAGGCGCAGCACCAAAGGGCTTTTTTGAATATATCTTCAGCAGCCGAAAATATCTGACATTGACAGTGAACTATTACGATTATTTAAGGGGCAAGGTATTTGTGGAGGATATGCTGGACATGTATGAGGACGTCCCCTCCAGCTTTGATATCGCTGTATTGATCCACCTGCTATACGATGATTTCATCACACAGATAAGAAAAGGAATCGACAACAAGCAGATTGCGTGGTTTTTGATAGCCGGTAAGAGGGGGCATTTAAGTAACAAAAAGGAACAAAAACGGGTGTTAAAAGCGCTGAATCAGCATATTTTTGCCTTTGAAACCATTGAAGAGGACATTGTACCGGAGAGTGGAGCGAATGAGAAGGAAGCCTTCATCACTATGCGCATGAAGGAATCCGAGGTCCTGCGTGGTGAAGTCTTCCTGCATGATCTCTCCCCCTATTTAATGGACGAGCATATCACGATTGAGGAATTGATCACCATCCTCTATTTGGACTTTATCAAGCAAATAAAAGAAAACGGGAACTCTTCCAGCATTCAAAAGAACATCCTTTTTCATCTTAAGGATTACGAATGAACAGGAGCGATAATGCAGCCATATTTGCCGCATGGAAAGTGGAAAGTGAGCCCGATAAATCATTGAATGATTTCTACCGCGCTCCGCTTGCTGGCCTTGATAAAAAAGGTTAAAAAATGGACTTTAACCTTTTTTATCAAGGTCGTTTTAACAATATAATACCATGTTTGATAGGAGTAACCTGCATTCTGCATTGTCAGTTGCCTCTCCCGTTCTTCCCCCGGACGATGGCATCCTTTAGAATTTTTTCCAAATGCTCAAAATTTCTTTGTTTGCCAAGTGCCTCATCTTCAAATACTGAAGCAACAAGTGCTTTCCTCACATATACGGCATGCTTGGCAAACAGGCTCGACTCAAGGGCAAAATCCCGGTATTTTGCAAATTCACTTATAAAGGTAATCGTCGTTCTTGTATTCCCTTAACGCATGGGCTCTCCAGATTTCTGACATGACACGGGCCAGATGATGTGCTCCTTCATTATCAGAAAAGGAAGCCCAGGGAAGTTCATTCATCCTGGTGAAAATCCAGTTTAAGTGGGATTCTACTATATCATGATCCACGAACTCAAGAGGGTATCCATTCAGTTCCCTTTCATTTTTAAAGATGTTAATCGTGCGCAGGCTTCCTGCCCAGGGATAAATGTCCCCAAAGATATATCGGTGAAACTGCCTGTAATGATCCACATCATAAAACCCTTCCGTCAATATCCCTTTTGATATATGTCTCAGCCGGACAGTGGTGATTTCTTTTTCTGCTAATTCAAGGACATCAGGGTCTTTTATATGAAGGGACTTGATCAAAACATTCGTTCCCTTATAAACATAAATATCAGACATCTTATTCCGGCTGTCTATAGGATTGCTTCAATCTTTCCACAATCTCGCCTGAGGATAGTTCCCCCTGTATTTCTTTTTCCATCATATCGGATAATAAAGGGCTTGGCTCATAATGACCGTCAATCTGGTTAAGCTCAAGCGCCTGCTCCCATGATTTCCGCTTCTCCTCTGACTCCTCCAGTTTCCGAAGTCGGCCATACAGCTCTTCATACTGTTTATAATCCAGAAGGACTTCCCCTACGACTCCATTATCGGTAATGAATTGAGGCACATGTTTTGCCTTTTTCCGCAGAGATCCAAAACTTTTTGCAGCAACGGATGCTGACACAAGCTGATCGGCAGTAAATGATGGTTTTTCCATAGAATCGTCAGCCCTTTCTTTATAATTATTGGTATTATATATATTATACACAAAATAAACCGTAATATGTTACGGAACGTTTAAAACATATAAACAAAAAGGAAAAACAAGAATGGATTGGATTGGGGAAATTGTGTCCATTATAGCTATTCAAACCTTTCCTAATATTTGAATCCGCATGATTCGAACCCCCAGTCAAAGAGATAATCGGTTGATGTGATCCGCCAAAAAGACCTCATTTATATTCAGGTAGGAATCCTGATAATATCCCAGCAGGCGGTTATGCATTTTTGCAATTACAACACCATACTCTTTGCGCCTTGAGGAATACTTCTTTTCTGTCATATTTTTCACCGCATAGAACCACATCCTTCCTGCTCCCATGACTTTCACCTGCTGAAAATCCGCATTCACCATGAGGCCCGAAAGCGGATCCGTGAACTTCACTTCAGTGATTATAGATCCGAAAAAATTCCCCCTTCTTTCTGTAATTTCCACTCCATTAATGACCTTATACATCGCAGACCCTCCTTTTCCAATGCCTTAACTATACGTTGGTAAAAACCCGAGGTAAAATCTGCAAAATCACATTTTCCCGTCCGTTGTATCCGCAAAATCAGTAGTTTTTCCTCCAAAATGGCATTTAGACTGCTATACAACAACCAAAAAGGATTTTTATACAATTTTTATTCTTTCTGAGTTATTTTTACTCACGAATAAATAATGGAATAATCCTCTTTCAGTAATCAAAACCTCATTTTTAATTAATTGATGGCCTCTCACAAGTCCACCGTAAAGAGTCCTACCGTTGAACCAACAAAAGGATTTCTCCCCTCTACAGCCGGACCCCAACCCAAAATAATTATAAAACGATGATTCATTCTCGCTATAACAAATTAATAACCCCGCTATAACAATTTGTTATAGCAGCTTTAACAATTTGGTAACCCCGGTATAACAATTTGTTATAGCAGGCTATAGCAATTTATTATAGCGGAGTTATCCACATTTTTTTCTCTTTCCACGCTATAACAAATTGTTGTAGCAGAAATAGGCTATAACAATTTGTTAGGGCCCGGTATAACAATTTGCGAATACAGAATAAATACAATTACTTTAATAATCTTTAAATAATAATAACTAATACTTATGTTAAAAGTGATTTTACTTTTTTCAAAGAATGAATACACGTATAAGAAGAACACGATTAATTTATATTAAGACAATTACTTCTTCTTCTTTCTTGACTAGCTATAGCATATATATGAAATAAAATTACTATTGGAGGTAAAGAGATGTCGATAGCTAGACAAGATGGATGGACGCAAGATGAAGATATAATCTTAGCAGATGTAGTATTAGAGCACATAGGCAAGGGCAGTACTCAATTAAGAGCCTTTGAGGAAGTGGGAATACAAATGTCTCGAACAGCTGCTGCATGTGGTTTTCGGTGGAATTCATATGTTAGGAAGCAATATAAAACCGACATTGAGCAAGCCAAGAAAAAGAGAAAGGATAGTAAGGGACAAATATCTGAAGAAGAAAGAAAAGACATCGCGTATATGGGAGAAAAAGAAGCAGCCTCTGGAACTATTGGTGCAGAAAATAATTACTTGGAAACCACTAAGGAAGTGGTAAGAAATCTTTCCAAACTGAGTGAAGAGTACAAATTATATATCGAAGAAAAAAAACTAATTCAGGCTGAAAACGACAAACTTTCAGAATGGATTTTATCTTTAGTGGAGGAAAATAACATTCTAAAAAATAAGCTTAAAAATGTAGAAGAAGATTATACTATTCTACTTTCTATTATGGAAAAAGCAAGAATGCTTAGAGTTCAGGAAGAAGAAAGATATAGCGAAAGTATGAAGTTCCAAAATGATAAAAAAAAGCATCTAAAGAAAAACTAAAGAAGTGTGAACAAGTAGTTGCTTTGAGATTAAAAAAAGAGTGAATAAATTCACTCTCAGTTTGCTAATAGTTCTATTCTTATGTTTTCTATATCTTCATCAAGTTCTTTTAGCCATTCGCATATTGATTGTATGTACTTATCTTCAATCCAATCTCTAGCAAACTCATTTGGAACAAATATAGTATATGTTTTAGAGTCCTTTTTTAACAAGATATTAGCAAACCAAGTTTCATAAGAAGGCTTAGAAATTTTGTGTTGTGCTTTTTCTAATAACCGTTCCAGTATTATGGCCTCTTGCTCAGTCATTTCTTGTCTCAATACAGTATGAATTTCCATCTGCTTAATTTGAGATCTTCTTCTTTTGGTGCGATACACATGGCCAGTAGACACCAATTTAGAAAATATTTCCTCGAAATCTAACTGTTTGTCCATGTTAAAATCGTCATTCACTTGAAAAATTTCTTTTAAATACTTCTCGTGATCATCCCTTAAGGCTTTAGGTAAACCGATAATTTCCTTTTTGTAAGCATTTTGCATATGTGGTTTGGCGTCTGACGGGATTATAAGGTCACTATTCCCTTCTATAAGTACATTTGTTAGAAGGGGAATCATCTTACGTATTTTAAAAATTGGCTTTGACTCTAAATTTTCCTTACTTTTATTCAAAACACTAAATTTGTAGATAAAACCAAAGTGTTCCAGAACTTCCATATATCTTAAAACTGCAGGATAACTCTTATCCATCTTTAGAGCAATTTTTTTTATATCTGGGAAGCACCAGTCCTTGTTTCCGTAAGCGTATCTTCTTAAATGACCATATAAAGCTACACCTTCAGCAGTAAGGAAATAGCTCCAAAAATCGAAGAAATAGTTATTTAATATCGTTATTTCTCCCTCGACATAAGGAATACTTTTACCGTATTTATCTAAAGAAAAATTAGTAACATCAGAGTTCGAAAAGAATACTTTATCCATTGCGGGATAATTAACTATTTTTGAGAAGACTTCCCCATTTTCCTTTTTCTCAAATCTTAAACGGGGATCTTTCCCTTCGGATTTAACTCTGCGGAAATATGTTAAATCATCACTAGTGCCTTTTAAATTCTTTTTATTTTCATCCAATATAAAATCCTCCATTACTTTCACTGATTAAGGAAATTTTTAAAAAAGAGGATTTCGCTAGAATTAATCTCAACTAGTTGTTAAAAGAAATTAAAACAGTAAGAAATTCCATCTTCCGGTTCATATAATCTTTAGCGGCCAAACTAATAGTAGATTATTTCAATAAAACCAGTGGGTTTTTTATATATTTTTTTGGTTTACATTTTACTTATATCGCTTAAATAGAAAGAGTCAAATTGACAAAAACTATTATCTTAACGTGGCCAGTCGAAAGAATTCTAGACAATTAGAAAAAGCCCAATGATAAATACAACCTGTTTAGGCTGTGAAAAATCTTGGGCTTTCCCATTTGTCTATATTAGTATTGTTAAACTTATTTAAACACTTTACATCAAGCAATGCAATTGAAAACTCACCTGAATACCTATTAACTGAAAAAATATAAAACAACCTTCCGGTAAAATTTTTCCATTATAGGAATGATAGAATGCATTGTCCTGTATAACTTTTAGAGAACTTTCTATTTAATCTACATCCTTTGATAAAAAGTAAGTGGCAAAGATTTGTTCTACCAAGGGGGGCTATGTTCATACACCTCAACTAGCCATATAACGATTTTTTTGGTTTCACATACTTTTCTTTCGCTGTATCTTTTTTCAACCCGATACCTTCCATTCGATTTCCTGCACTGTGCTGTGTTTCTTACAATAAGAGTCTAAAAGCTTCAACCTAACTGAATTATAATAAACCGTTGCAGAGTGCTTGAAAAAATATAAACACGTAAATTAATAATAAAAAATAATGGTCGGAATCTTTTTTAAAAGGGCTATACTCCTTAAACAAGTTCCGTCACCTCTTTTCTATATGAACTTTTTGTATAATAAAATATTGGGCTTTCAGACTCTTGCTCCAACCAGCCTTCGAGAGAACCAAAAAGCATCTTCTCAAATTTCCTCCCTAATACGTCCCGCTGTAATTCTTCGTCTGTTCGATACATCACCAAAATAAATTCAATCTGACATTTAAATTGATTTGGTCCATTGTTAAATTGGTCGAGCCTATGAAGACGATCAAAGGCTTTGAAACTGCCCTCCTCCATGACTACCACGAGAACTCGAAATTTACGTTCTTTGTTTATTTTATCCTGGAACCAAACACACTTATCGGCATAATAATTAGATTCAAGATTACTTGGATATATATCATCATCACATGCGGTTATTTTGAAATGAAAATCATCAAAAATTGTATTCCATACAAAATTCATATTATCTTCCACTATCTCCTGCCGTTTTTCCGAAATTAACGGGGCATCACCATTTAAGATATTAGCTGCTACCAACCCTGCAGATTTTAGCGGTACAACATGAATATATAAATTTTCTATCCTGAGAAATGGACGGGTTAGCATTTGATTCTTTATACCAGCTACTCTTTTTTCCCGATTTTCCTGATACATAAGAGACTTAAAGCTATCATCAATGACAGAAAATAAAATATGATAAGTATTTTCTGGATGCTTTTTAGCAATAAATTCGTAGTTTTTGATTTTATTTTCAATAACTGTTAGTTGTTCCCTACCAGAGTCGGTTTCAATATTCACAATCGTATTTTCCTTCGAGACTACCCAATCCGGAAGCACCAATTGGTTTTCAGCTAACGCATTTTCATGTGGATTCCTAAGGGGGAACACAGAATCAAAAGTTGTGTGCAAAAGATAACAATGCAATTGTGTAACAACTTCCTGGGTAGCAAAAAAATGTTCTATATTTTTTATGGAATTTGTGAACCACTTATAATCCAGTTCTACATTTTCCTTTGATTGTATAAGTCCTTCTTCCTTCAGGATCTCAAAACCAAATTTCCCAATTCTATAGTATTTAAAGTGAATACCAAATTGCTTTCTTATAACATATTCATTTGCAACCAAGACATTATATTTAGCCCAGCTTCTTAATTTGTTTGCAACGCCTTTTTGTGTAATACCTTTTAATTCATGATAATAAGAGGCAATTTGACGAGTTGTAAGCAGGCGTTGATTCCAAATGAATTTCAAAATACGCAAATCTTCATTATCAAGATAGACACCTTCAAGACCTTTCCCATTTTTAATATAGTAACGCTTCCTCATTAAACACTCTCCTTCAGCAACAAAAAAACCCCTCAACGGAATAAAAGTAATCACTTTTTCGTTGAGGGGTTTTCCCTTTCGGCTATTAAAATATGAATTTATTATAACACCAATTGTTTAAAAGTACAGGGGGATATTTATGTATATTTATTAATAATATGCAAATGAATATACAATTTTGCAAGACTTATT
>NZ_MLYQ01000132.1:0-13531 GCF_001866725.1 Bacillus sp. MUM 13 | reverse complement strand
TTAATAATCAATATCATTTTATAATTATTATAAATTACTTCTGTTATTCACCTTCTTTATCCCTTTCCGGATTTCTTCTCTATCATCAAAATATATATGTTCTCCCTGAATGATCTGATAGGTTTCATGTCCTTTTCCAGCAACAAACACGATATCTCCAGTCCCCGCCCGTTCGATTGCTTTGCGAATGGCCGTTCGGCGGTCCGCTTCCTTACAATAGGAAACATGTTCCCCTGTAAATCCTGCCGCAATTTCACTTATGATATCATCAGGATTTTCATCTCTTGGATTATCTGAAGTGATAATGACATAATCACTGTATTTTTGCGCAATTGCTCCCATAACTTGTCTTTTGCCCGTATCTCTATTTCCTCCGCAGCCAAAAACCGTTATGATTCTTCCTTGTGCAAATTCCTTCAGTGCCGTAAGCGCCTTTTCCAGTGCATCTGGAGTATGGGCATAATCTGCAATGGCCAGGAAATTTTGTCCATCATCAATGATTTCCATTCTCCCCGGTGCATTCCCGCCCTCCCTTACGCTTTCCGCAATTATATCCAGCGAGATTTTTTCAGCAAGAGCGGCAGCGGCTGCAGCGAGAATATTGTATATATTGAACCTTCCAATCATCCTGGTTTTGATATGCTTATGTCCATCAGAAGTAAGCAATGTAAATTCCGTACCAGCTGCAGTCATCTTTATGTCTTTTGCCATAACATCCGCTGACTTTTCAATTCCATAAGATATAACTTCAGATGCAGTTATTCTTTTAAAATAGGGAGCTGAAGAATCATCATGATTAATAACGCTGTACTGCTTTTCTGCTTCGGATGAAAAAATGCCATTCCCAAGCCGGCTAAATAAAAGGCCTTTGGTTTCCCTGTAAGCATCCATTGTGCCATGGTAATCAAGATGGTCAATTGAGAGATTTGTAAAAATTGCTGTTCTGAAATGAGTCCCTATCACTCTCCCCATATCAAGTCCCTGTGAAGTGACTTCCATCACACAGTACTCTGCTTGTGCATCCCGCATTTTCCGGAGATTTTCCTGCAGAACGGGAGGCTCCTGGGTGTTGATGTCTGTTTCAAAAAGCTTACCGCCTATACTGACACCGATATTTCCCATAATTCCCGTTTCTTTTCCGGCTTTTTTAAGTATAGATTCTAAAATATGTGAAGTAGTTGTCTTTCCATTCGTACCAGTGACTCCAATCACTTTCATTTCCTTGCTTGGATTCCCGTAAAAAGCTGCTGATAATATCGCCATTGCAGTGCGAACATCTTTAACAAATATTTTAGGAACACTAACATTAACATCTTTTTCAAGCAGCAATGCCACAGCACCCGCATCAACTGCAGCTTGGGCAAATTGGCTCCTGTCTTCTAAAAACCCCTTTATCCCCGGAACACACATAAACAAATCTCCAGGTTTCACTTTTCTGGAATCCATTTTAAGTCCGGTAATTTCTGTTTGTTCATCTCCTGAAATATCTGCGTGAAAAAGATGAGAAACAAGCTCTTTAATTTTCATACACACACTACTTTCTCCTGGTAATTAAACAATATTGCCCATTTTTCATACAATATGGAAGTTCCCTTACTATTCTCCCTGCATCCATTATATTCCTTCTTGGGTTTACGCGAGCTTTATCCTTCACAAAAGAAGGAATTACTTATAAAATATTGAAAACAGATAAAATTTATAAGAAAGGTGGGGATTAACTTGCAAAATACAGTGCGGACCATTCCCCGTCCCCTTGTCAGGACAAATCAGTGGTTCATTGTGTTAAGCGTTCTATCTTCTTGGATTTCAGGACAGGAGTGGATACTGGCCATTCCTTTACTTGCCGGACTGCTGGGTCTGATTTTCAATTATAATCCTGTTATGAGGCTTGCAAAACTGTTTCTAAGGAAATCTCCTTCCTCATATATACCGGAGGAACATAGCCAGCAGCAATTTAATCAGGTCATCGCTGTTGTGTGCCTTGCCCTTGGTTTAGCTAGCTTCCTTATAGGGTGGACGCCAGCGGGATATGTTTTCACCATTATGGTTGCACTAGCAGCCTTTGTTGCCATCCTTGGCTTTTGCATTGGATGTTTTATCCGCTTTCAGTGGCAGCAATATCGATACCGCAAATCTAGATCCGGAATGTAAGATACTAAAAAAAATTCCCCACTGCGGGTAAAGGGTTCGCATATCGTTATATTGACATAAGAAATGACGTGTAATTGACACGTCATTTCTTTTTGTTTTAATGAGGTTTATTGAAGGTTTTGTGAAAAATAACACCTAAATGTTTAGAGTTTTCGAACGTTGACAATACCTTGTTGTACAATTAAAGGCAGTTGTCAATGTTATTGTCATTTTAGCAGGGCATTAATGGAGTTCATTAAACCTAAGAAAAGTTTAGAAAAAAGGTTGATTGGCGTGTATCGGAGCACACGAAATCAGTTGTTAAACCAAATGAATAGTTGTATCAATTCTTATTGTGAAAATTATTTTTTTTTAAAAGTTTTCGTTTTAGCTAAGATTTTCTAAAAAGTTCTTAAGAATTTTATTATATATTCCTGGCTGGTCTATATTTGCCAAATGCCCTGCATTGGGCACTAAACCAACCTCAGTATCATTTTTGATTTTTTTGACATAAGTCACTGCTTCTACATCGAGTAGTTCATTACTGCCATTAAGTATCAGCATTGGCACTCTTATATTCTCGATGTGTTCTTTAGTAGCTACAGGATAATGAAAGGTCATCGTGTGATTACCGTATTTTAAAGTCCTTTTCCACTGATCACCGTGTAAAATTCTAAAAAGCTCTGCAGTATTTGGATCGTTCACTTCAATATTAGAGAAAAATTCATATTGTTTTTTCTTCTCATCTTTTAACTCGTCTGGAATGAATGGAAAATAACCTGTTAGTGCAATACCATTCACTAACTTGGGCTCTTTTAAAGCAATATGTATAGCCAAGGAAGCTCCCAAAGATAAACCGACTATGTAGCCCTCTCCCTTATCCTTTATTTGAGCTATAACGTAATTGAGTGCGCATTCAAAATAGCTTTCAGAAGCCTCTACGGGTGCATTTCCGTGTCCAGGTAGATCTAGAAGAATTAGCTCGTAACAATCCTCCAAGGAAGATACTTGCTTGGAGAAATGGGATTCTGCCGTACCCATAAAACCGTGTAAAAAATAAACTTTCTTGATTTTGATCTCCCCCTAGTTCTCATATATCATTTTAACAGATTATTCAAATAATTATTAGTTAATTGAATAGGTAATTGTAAAAATTTACGAAAAAATCCATATGATATTAATAACAAACTTTTTAGAAATGTTATCATTAGATAATCATGGTTTCTATTTGTTCTAAATGGGGAAGATAAATACAATTAATTACCTTATTCAACTCCCTCTGTTTAATAAAGTTTTCACACGAATACTCGCTAATCTCCCTCTTTAACTTAAGTACATTCTTCCACAAATTTTTTATTTAATTTTAACATAAATATCCATTTTTATTTAAAATTAATATCCAATTTATTCATTTTTCTTATCCAACAACAATAGTTACACGTAAGTGGTGCTTGCTGTGCTAACGCAAAAAGCCCGTCTTTTAATAGACGGGTTTTTAATTTTCAATATGTCATTCCCTTTGTCAATCTAAATGTCATTTCGGCTCTTATTTTTGAATATGCACCACAAAACGGAACCTTTTTTAGTATCGAGCTTAAGGGCTGGTTTGGTGCGCCTCCCCATTTATAAAGCTGTTTGATTTCTTTTTTTTATCCAATAGCCTGCTAGTATAATAATCAGGATCAGCACTGCCTGAGGAACTAAAGTTTCTGCTGTAGGATAAAGTCCAATCCATTCAATGAATGGGAAAGAATGAATCGTATGTGCAGAGATAAGCTGTGAAACCTGAAGAGAATGAATGCTGATTCCAAGTACTTTAAAGGACAATACGTAAATCAGTAATGTTGCAGCCATGAAGAATAAGCGGATTGGCACTTTCACACTGTAATGGATGATGATAAATCCAATTATCGCCAGAATGGCAAGCGCAATTACGATTCCAATAACAAGCTGTTTTAAACTCATATATGGCGCCATTCCTGTATAAAAAATGATGGTTTCAGCACCTTCTCTAAAAATGGAGAGAAAGCTGATAAAAGCGAAAGAGAACAGGCTTCCTGTAGCAATGGCCTCTCCCATCTGCTTATTAATATAACGGTTCCAGCCGTTTACATTGGTTTTGCTGTGTAGCCAAGCGCCGACAGTCAGCATCATGATGACAGCCGCAATTCCGACCAGGCCTTCAATATATTCCCTGCTTGAAGCGGCCGTGATTCTCGAAAATAGTATGTTTATAATGACAGCGAGCACGGAGCTTGCCGCAAGTCCTGCTGCGACTCCTGCCCATATCCATTTTTGCTTGTCTTCCTGATTTACTTTCTTCAGGAAGGATAACAGCGTTGCCACGATCAGGAGAGCTTCTAATCCTTCTCTGAGAAGAATCAGTGCAGCATCCCACATGGAATAGTTTGTATCTTTCAGTAAGGGATCCAGTCTGTCATGCAGATCTTCAATAATGGCCTTCGCCTCTTTTGTTTGAGGTTTTTTTGATTGAAGCAGTGAGATGCTTGAGGGGACCTTTGTTTCCATATCACTGTAAAGTTTGCTGTCCCTTGTCGAAACATCGCCTTCAACCATCGGCCAAATGTCCAGGATTTGATTAAGGCTGCTTATTGCCTGTTTACTCTTGCCGTCTTCTATGTAGTCTTTACTTTGGTCTAAGAGCCCGGAAACATCAGATAATGAATAATTTCCTTTTATAGACTTTTTGATGTTGCCATTCAGCAAGCCATTGATTGATTCTTTCAACTCTGCTATATTCTCTTTTGCCTTTGCAGGATCTGCAGGCTCCTGGGTAATGGCAATCCTGACGAAAGCCATATACTTCTCAATTTCACCATACGATGCAACACTGATCTTGCGCACATCATTTTCTGCATCAGTCCATGCAGACATAAGATTTTGGTATTCTGATTTTGCAGCATCAAAGTCTTTATTTTCCACCTTAGACTTCAAGCTGTCAGCTATAGGAAGCATGGCTTTCACACGTGCTTTTCCCTCACTGCTGTCATCAGGTTTCTGCTCCTTATCATATGCGGCGAGAGACCCTGAAAGAGCAGAAAGAAGGGTATTGATTTCTGCAGGATCCCCCCCTGCTTTTAAGGATTTTTCTACTTCAAGAAGATGTTTATCCACCTGTTTTGCTTTTTTTCCCTCTTTTTTGCTTGAATTCCATTCTTTGCTGAAATGGCTCATATTTAC
Organism: Bacillus sp. MUM 13; assembly: GCF_001866725.1. Lineage (NCBI taxonomy): Bacteria > Bacillati > Bacillota > Bacilli > Caryophanales > Bacillaceae > Bacillus > Bacillus sp. MUM 13. The sequence goes on along the minus strand of NZ_MLYQ01000132.1, from coordinate 8,200 downwards.
GGAAACGGTTTTTAAATCCCCTGCTTTTGCTTTCATTAAGCTGTCGCCTATGTACATAAACAGTCCGTCCGTATTTTCCTCGGCATGTCCTGAAGGGGCAGCGCCAAACAGCATGCACAAACAAAAAATTAATATGACTATCGATCTTCGTTTTGGGGATATCATCGAGTTTCTCTCCTTCAGGGTGAGGACACCATTATGAAAATAGTGTCTCTCCTATATATCCGCCCTGTTTGATTCCCGGCAGGCAGGCAAAAATGGCACTGCCCCGGTGAACGGTATATTCATTTAGTTTATCGTTTTTAGCAAGGCGTTCCTGAATGGGGATAAACTGTTTGCTTGGGCTTTTCTGAAAACAAATGAACAATAGGCCAGCATCAAAGCTGCCTGTTTTGGGATCCATGCCATCAGCATATGAATAGGCTCTCCGCAGTATTTGCTGCTTTCCATCTCCATGGGCAGAACGCATATGGGAAGCAGCAGGTATGATGGACTGTCCGTTTTCATCCTTTTTTTCAAAATCTGCTTTATCAAATTCGCGCAGCGAGCCCAGCGGCGCCCCGCTGTCCCGATGTCGGCCAAATGTTTTTTCCTGTTCCTTCAGCGTCGTCCTGTCCCAGACCTCAATAAACATTTGAATGCGCCTGACGACCATATAGCTGCCGTTAACCATCCAATCTTTATCGCTGCCAGGGGTAACAAAGACCTCACTATTCATATCCCTGGATTTTTTGACGTCCGGATTAACGGTCCCGTCTTTAAACCCGAATAAATTTCTTGGTGTTTCTTTACCCTGATCGGCCTGCTTGGAGCGCTGAAATCCCGTTTGTGCCCAGCGGATGACAGCCTTGCCTCTTGCAATTCTCACAAGATTACGAACAGCATGAAAGGCCACCTGGAGATCATCGGCGCATGCCTGGATGCAGATGTCGCCGCCTGACCATTTATCCTCAAGTGCATCAAGTGAAAACGCAGGGAGCTCTTTTAGTTCCTTAGCCTGTTTATGCTTTAAACCGTATCGGTCTTTACCGTCTTTCACAAAAAGTGCAGGCCCCACCCCGAAAGTAATCGTTAAGTTTGATGGAGATAAACCAGCCGCGTCACCTGTATCCTTTGGAGGAAGAAATCCGTTCGGGGACTGGTCTCCTACCGGTTTGCCTTTTGTCAGCCTTGCAGCAGCCTCTGTCCAGTCCTTGAATAATTGAATCAGTTCCAGCCTGTTTGCAGCTGTTGCATCCAGTGAAACAAAATACAGGTGATTTTGTGTTTCTGTAGCAATTCCTGACTGATGCTTACCATAAAAGGACACGATGTCCGTACCCTTATCTGCCTGGCTGCGGTCCGCCTCAGCATTCGCCAAAGAAAGAATGCCGCCGAGGCCAGATGCACCTATCAGCACGCCGACACCGCCTGCGCCTGCCGTTTTCAGCATATCTCTTCTTGTGAATTTTTTATTCAATAAGGAAGGTTCATGTGGTGTTTGTTCTGGTTTTTTTGCCAATCAGGATTCCTCCGTTACAATTCCGATTTGGGACAGCGGTTCAGCCAGCGCATCGATTGCCTGGCTCAGCTGCTTAACCTCATCTTCCTTTAGTTCTGTATAAAGCTTATAGCCGTTTCCAGTTTTATGCTGATTCAGCAGAGAATAAACTGCCTGGAAGTGCTTTGCAATATTTTCGGATACTGCTGCATCTTTCTTTTCCAGCACAGGCTTTAATAGCTGATAGATTTTTTCTGCTCCCTGGACATTTGCAGCGAAATCATAAAGATCGGTATGTGAATACCTGTCTTCTTCTCCAGTTACCTTGGACGTTGATACTTCATTCAATAAATCCACCGCCCCTGTAATCAACAGTTCAGGAGTTACCTCAACGGCCTCTACCTTCGCCCGCAGCAGTGTCACATCCTTCATCAATTGATCAGCATATACTTCGCTGCCTTTGGTCGTTTTGTCCATCCACAAACCTTTTTCAATACGGTGATAGCCAGTCCATTCCTTCTCCGGAACGTCTCCTTCTCTGGCATCTATTTTTGGATCAAGGTCTCCGAATGCTTCAGCAATCGGCTCTGCTCTTTCATAATACATTCGTGCGGGTCCGTATAATTCCTGCGCTTTTTTCAGATTCCCCGACTTAACGGCATTTGTAAAGTTTTCCGTAGCTTTTACAAACTCCTCAATTTGGCCAAGTGCATATTCTCTGTATTCGGATGAAACGCCTTTAAGTTCCTTTTCTGAAACAGACTCAGCAGGTTTAGCTGATTCCTTTTCAGGTGATTTGGTTTCTTTGATCCCAGCACAGCCAGCCAGCAGACTGATAGATACCAAGACTGCGGCGGTCTTTTTTAAATGTTTCATATGTATGGTTTCTCCTCTATTTACATTGGAATGATATTACATATATTCTAACAGATATTGATAATCATTTTCAATTAAAAATAGAAAAGAATTGTAAGTTTATTGTTAATGTAGAACAGCTCCGAAACATGGATGACCTCTTATTGTCTTATTGTCTCCGTCAGTGTCCGCCCTTTGTTAATTTAAGGTTTTCTTCATGCATGATTTGCGAAAGGTGCACGATGAAGTCATTAAGCAAGGAAAGTTCTTCTTCATTATAGCGGGTACAGTATTCCTTTGTGGCACGCGAAAGCGAGGTGTAGTGCTGTTTGATATCTTTTTGGCGCTCTTTTGCCGGAACGATGATGACTCTTCTAAGGTCTTCCGGGTCTTTCTCTCTTTTTACATAGCCTGCCGTTTCCAGGCGGTTAATCAGCGCAGTTACAGAGCCTGAGCTTAATCCTGTAATTTTGGCCAGCTCTCCCGCAGTGATGGGCCCGGTTTCATTTAATATATCGGCGGTTTTTAAATCCGTATGTACAACACCCAATTTGTAAGCTACGTTCTGCTGAAAAAGTACAGTTCTAGTGCTGAATTTACGCAGGCTTTGTGACAAACTCTCTGTCAGCTCTTCTTTACTGGAAAATTCCCTTGACATACATAAGCTCCTCTCACTACACTTAAAATTATCTTGATAATCAAGATAATCCTGTTTTATTATATTTATTTTACCGAAAAGCAATCATCTTTGTAAAACACTCTGGAGTTTATTTATTGGAAGGGAGATTGAGTATGGTTACTAGTGATCAAAAACAGAAATATATTGTAGCCGGACTTTTATTGGGCATTTTGATGGCCGCCATGGACAATACGATTGTCGCGACAGCCATGGGAACGATCGTTTCGGATTTAGGAGGCTATGATAAGTTCATTTGGGTTACCTCCGCCTATATGGCAGCCACGATGGCAGGGATGCCAATATTCGGAAAGCTTTCCGATATGTATGGCCGCAAGCGGTTTTATGTCTTCGGACTGGCTGTTTTCCTTATAGGATCAGCACTATGCGGAATTTCGCATAATATTATTCAGCTTAGTATTTTCCGTGCAATTCAGGGGATTGGCGGCGGTGCGCTTATGCCGATTGCCTTCACCATTGTGTTTGATATTTTCCCTCCTGAAAGACGGGGAAAAATGACTGGTCTGCTTGGTGCAGTTTTTGGCGCTTCAAGTGTACTTGGCCCTCTTCTAGGGGCGTATATTACTGAATACATTACCTGGCATTGGATTTTTTATGTAAATGTTCCGATAGGATTATTGTCTTTGTTCTTTATCGTTCGTTATTATAAAGAATCAAAAGAGCATAAAGAACAAAAAATTGACTGGGGAGGAGCCCTTACACTGGTCATTTCCGTTGTCAGCCTGATGTTTGCACTTGAGCTTGGCGGCAAGAAATATCAATGGGATTCAATCCAGATCACCGGTCTGCTTAGCAGCTTTTTGATCTTTATCCTTCTCTTCTTTTTATTTGAAAGACGCGCCAAAGATCCTATTATTTCTTTTTGGCTGTTTAAGAAGCGCCTCTTCGCAGCTTCCCAGGTTTTAGCTCTCTTTTACGGCGCGACATTTATCATCCTGACAGTGTTTATTCCTATATTTGTACAGGGGGTATACGGCGGATCTGCGACAAGTGCAGGATTCATTTTGACGCCAATGATGCTTGGCTCTGTCGCTGGCAGTGCAGGCGGAGGGATTTTCCAGACTAAAACGACCTTCAGGAACTTAATGTTCGTTTCTGTTGTTTCCTATTTTGCAGGCATGTTCCTATTAAGTACACTTACACCAGACACCAGCCGTTTCCTATTAACTATCTATATGATTATCGTAGGCTTTGGGATGGGTTTTTCCTTCTCCCTCCTGCCGACTGCAAGCATTCACAAACTCGAACCAAGATATCGCGGTTCGGCCAACTCGACAAATTCATTCCTCCGCTCTCTCGGAATGACATTAGGCATTACAATTTTCGGGTCCATCCAAAACAATACATTTACCGATAAACTGAAGGATGCCTTCAAAGGAATGAAAGGTGCCGGCTTTCAATCGCCTGTAAACGGTGAAAATGCCCAAACCTTATTCCAATCAAGCGAACGTGCAAAAATCCCTTCCGTTATATTGGATAAAATTTTACAGGCTATGTCGGATTCAATTACCTTTACATTCACCCTTGCTTTAATACCGATTGGACTAGCCGCAATTGCTGTTTTCTTTATGGGCAAAGCCCGCGTCAAATCTGCTTCTCTAGAAGAAAAGACGAAAAAATCTGTGTAAAAAAAGGCACTGAAACCCCGTTTCAGTGCCTTTTTCCTGATGTAAATAAATTGAAAAATCAGCCGGAAGAACTTAAAATATAAGCAGACGCACTAAACGAGGTGGATACGATTGAAGATCATTTGTTTTGGTGATAGCTTAACAAGAGGCATTACATTCGTCAAAGGGCGAATGAGAATATTAAAGGATAATTATCCGAGCGTTCTCGGTAAATTGACCGAATCCATTTCTGGTATCGAAATCCTTAATAAAGGCGTTTTCAACGATAACTCCGACTTCCTTGTAAACCGTCTGGAAAAAGATGTGCTTGCGGAAAATCCCGATGCCGTATTGATCAGCGTAGGCGGAAATGACTGCAACTTTAAATGGGAAGAAGTGGCGCTTGAGCCAGATGGAAACCATCAGCCCATTGTCCCCCTTGACCGTTACCTGGAAAATCTGTCTTTCATGGTCAGGGAATTCCAGACAAGGCATATAACCCCTTATTTGTTGACTCTCCCTCCATTAGACCCGACCCGTTATTATCGTTCGATTGCTGACAGATACGGTCAATCCATCGGTCATTTTGTTTCTTTTGTAGGCGGCATTGAACACTGGCACGGCATGTATAACCGCAGGCTGAAAATGCTTGCCAAGGAGCTGAATGTTGCACTCATCGATGTCCGGTCCTTCATTAAGTCAGCCGGTGATCTTAATCTTCTAATAAGCGATGATGGCATCCATTTAACAAGAGAAGGCTATCTTAAAATGAGCCAGGCAGTCCTTGAAAACTTAAAGAAACACCAGCTCATCCCGGAGCCGCTGAAAAGCTGAAAAACATGACAAAAAGGCAAAGCAGACGCTTTGCCCATATGTTCCCTGCTCTCACAGGCTTTTAATCTCTATATTCTCAGGAAGCTTAAATGGATTTTCGGAATTGATCCGGTCATAAAACATTTTTCCGTTCAAGTGGTCCAGCTCATGCTGAAACACAATGGCAGGAAAGCCCTTCAAACGGAAGGTCACTTCCTCGCCTTTAATATTGAACGCCTTTGCCTTTACCCGTTCATATCTCGGCACATAGCCTTTTACATCCCTGTCCACCGACAGGCAGCCCTCGCTCTGAGGCAAATAGATCATGGAAGCGGACGTGCTTATAATCTTTGGATTAATCAGGCACTCTTCATAAAGTTTGCCGTCACTATCTGTAAAGTACATCACAAACATCCGTTTATTCAGACCGATTTGGTTTGCCGATAAACCAATTCCCCCGCGCAGGTTATACTTTTTTGACATGACCGGATCCTGGCTGTTTTTAAGGAACTGCATCATGCAGGCCAATGTATCCTTATCATCTTCAGCAAGCGGCAGGCTTACCTCATCCGTAATTTCGCGCAGGATAGGATCGCCTTCTTTTATAATATCTTTCATAGTCAGTATATAATCTGGTTTAAACTTATTCATACTGCAATAATCATCTGCCTTTACATTAAAATCTTTAAGCATCGCCAGTCAGCGTTTAGAGGCTTCTTTTTACCACATACATTTCTACTTTATCATTCCTGTGTATGCTTGTCTAACAGCTGCCCCTAGCCATCTTTTTATATTAAAATCAAGAAAAATGCATTTTAAACCTCTTTTTTGGAATTAGCATAATTTACCTCTAGTTTTAGTACTAATTACCTATGTATAATAATTATAAATTTTCTATACTGGATATATATTCAAAAAGGAGATGGAATATTGAACTCAAATTCAAAATTTGTTTCGAAGCTGCTGCCAATATTTTTGGCTTTCATTGTGATAACTGCTGGAATAGCATGGTATACCCTTTCAAGGACTGGGCCTGCCGAGATCCCTTTTTCATCTGTTGAAAAAACGATCAAAGATCAGCATGGCAAACCTGTATCCCTGCAGGAGAAGCCAAATGGCACTCTTACCATCGGCACAGACAGCGGAAAGTTTATTTCTCATGTGCCGCCAAACAGTCAGATGGTCAATAAACTTGTCGAAACTTATAATGTTCAATATTCATTTTCATCTACCAGCAGGACAAGCGCCTGGCTGCTTGGCGGTTTTGTTGCTTTAATAGTTGCTGCTGCCATTTTCATACAGCAAAAAACTAAAGGCGGTATTGGCGTCGGCAATAAAATGAAAAACAGCCTTTCTGCTGCAAGACCTCTTCCATCCATCACACTCAAGGATGTCGGCGGACTGCAGACAGAAATCAAAGACGAAATTCTCCAGACTCTGACTATCTTAAAAGAGCCGGAACGCTCTTCAAAAATTGGAATTAAGCCGCCTCAGGGCATTTTACTATACGGGCCGCCGGGAACTGGAAAAACACTGCTTGCCCAGGCCATCGCAAAGGAACTCGATGCAAACTTCTTTTCGACAAGCGGTTCTGCATTTAATGAAATGTTTGTCGGAGTCGGTGCTTCAAGGGTGCGCAGCCTCTTCCAGAATGCAAGAAAACAGACACCCGCGGTCATCTTTATCGATGAGGTGGATGCTCTTGCTGCAAGAAGGAAAGCAAACGGGGGAGAAGAAGGGGAAAAAACCCTGACTGAACTTCTGGTACAGCTTGACGGAGGACATCCAAATGACGGGATCTTGTTCATAGCTGCCACTAACCGGAAGGATATGCTGGACGAAGCCTTTCTGCGTCCCGGAAGAATTGATTTCTCCTTTCAGGTGCCGCTTCCGGATACAAAAGGAAGGAAAGAAATTATCAGCATTCATGCCAAAGGAAAAAATCTTGCCGAGGATGTTTTAGCATCCCTCGATGAACTGGCTGAAAGCACTTCTGGATTTTCAGGTGCGGATTTAAGCTCATTATTTGATACAGCTTCCAGAAAGGCTTTGAGAAATGGACAGGAAGCCATTCATAAAGAAGATATGGATTATGCCATAGACCGTACAATATTGGGAAGCACCTCCCGCACTCTGAATGATTGGGACACGAAAAAAAGAGTCGCAATCCACGAAAGCGGACATGCTTTAATTGCTTCTCTGACAAAGCCGGGATCAGTGCGTAAAGCAACCATCATTCCTCGGGGAGAAGCTTTAGGCTATGTTGCCCCTATTTCCAAAGAGCTTCATCTTGCAACAAGCAGCGAATTGCTGGATCAGGTCAAAATGATCCTTGCCGGCGGTGTAGCTGAACGCATGTTTTTGGGCGAGCACAGCATAGGCGTATCAGGAGACGTGAAGCAGGCCAAGCATGTGCTCGAACAAATGGTTGAAACTGGATTGCTGCAGGACGGCTTCACCCTGACCTTCAACAAAGGGCAAAAAGAAGTGAAAATGCAGGAATTATTCCAGGAAGCCATTCTTCAAACAGAAGAACTGATAGATATACACCGAGTCCAATTCCAGAACCTTGTGGAAACACTTCTCAAGAAAGAAACACTGGAAGGCTCAGAAGTGGATGAAATTGTCCAGGCAAACTCGCCGGATCTTGTTTTAGCATAAATGCCTTGTAATGCACGAGGCTTTGCTTTACAGGCTAAGTTAAAAACAAAGAGGCCGATCACAATTATGTGATCGGCCTCTTTGTTT